>NZ_JBHNPP010000006.1:0-245930 GCF_042436695.1 Flavobacterium sp. HJSW_4 | reverse complement strand
TTGATGCGGGATTTCTGGAGCTTGACTTTGGTCACTACGCCGTAAAACTGCATAATGTAATCGTTGGGATTTTTCATGACCATCAGATCGTCAAGTCCGGGGATCGGCTTGGCTTCGATGCTTATCCTCTCTCCGTACAATTGCTGCGAAACAGGCATAACGCTTTTCAATTCGTCAACAAGCAGGTCTTGCCTCACTTCAAATGAAAAGCTGTGGTGGCCGTGAATTTTCTGGGTTATTTTTAAATTGCTGAAATTGGTGATCGCAATTTCTCCAATTTTGATCGTAGTGGTGGTTTGCAGTGCCATAAATAATTAAGAATTTTACCAATGAAAAAACGTAAATATATTACTACATAAAATTCAACTCTGTCATAAAAAGTTATTTTTATATCAGAATAGGACATTTTACTAAAAGCAAAAATTAATGCTCCATTTTGAGTCTCTTTTTTTTACAGCTTACATGATATTTGTCATTTTATGTCTTCGGCTTAAGTTTTAATTTTGAGGAAAACTAAATCCGTCGTTATGAAAATTTCTTTGACTCAAAAGTACAATGTCCCAGGTCCTAGATATACTAGCTATCCGACAGTTCCGTATTGGAATGAAGCCGACTTTACATCAGAAAAATGGATTACTACTTTAAGGCAATCGTTTTCAGAAAGCAATTCAAAAAACGGAATCAGTTTATACATTCACCTACCATTTTGCGAGAGCATGTGCACTTTCTGCGGATGCAACAAGCGTATTACTAAAAATCATTCAGTAGAAGAAAAATACATTCAGGCCGTTCTTAAAGAATGGAAAATGTATTGCGATCTACTACCAGAAAAACCAGTAATTAAAGAAATACATTTAGGCGGAGGAACTCCTACATTTTTTTCAAAAGAAAACTTAGAAAACCTAATTAATGGAATTTTTAATCATGCTGTAAAAGCAGATAATCATGAATTTAGTTTTGAAGGACATCCTAATAATACCACTTACGAACAGCTCAAAAAATTATATGATTTAGGCTTTCGCCGAGTAAGTTTTGGTGTTCAAGATTATTCAGCTACAGTTCAAAAAGCGATAAATAGAATTCAGCCTTTTCATAATGTTGCCAAAGTAACTTTTTGGGCAAAAGAAATTGGCTATACTTCAATTGGACACGATATTATCTTTGGTCTTCCGTTTCAAACTATCGAAGATGTAATTGATACGGTTGAAAAAACAAACTCGCTAAAACCAGACAGATTAGCATTTTACAGCTACGCGCACGTGCCTTGGATAAAAGGAAACGGGCAGCGTGGTTTCAATGAAGAGAATCTTCCAAAAGATTCCGAAAAAAGAAAATTATACGAAATAGGCAAAAAGCTGTTGCTTCAAAATGGCTACCATGAAATTGGTATGGATCATTTCGCTTTAGCTGATGACAGTCTATACAAAGCTGCTCATAACGGAAAGCTACATAGAAATTTTATGGGGTATAGCGCTTCTAAAACTCAAGTCATGATTGGTCTTGGCGTATCTTCTATTAGCGATAGCTGGTATAGTTTTGCTCAAAACACTAAAAGTCTTGATGAGTATTATGAGATATTAGAATCTAATCAACTTCCTGTTGTAAAAGGTCATATTTTGAATGATGAAGATCTAATCATCAGAAAACACATTTTGAATTTAACTTGCGAATTAGAAACATCCTGGACTGCAGATTCTTTAAATTTTGCTGAACTTCCTGAAGTTTTAATTGCTTTAAAAGAAATCGAAAACGATAATTTAATTGTTATTGAAAGTAATAAAATCAAGATTACAGAAGAAGGAAGACCTTTTGTCCGTAATATTTGTATGGCTTTCGATTTACATCTAAAAAGAAAGTCACCGGAAACAAATCTGTTTTCGATGACTGTCTAAAACTAGCTAGTTAGTTTAAATAATATTTTAATGGCAGTTAGGAATCTGCTGTACAAATAAACTCATATTTGAAGGAGAAACATACGGAATTCCTAATCCTAATCCTCTAAGGATAAATAAAACTCCAATTATAACGGCTACATAAGGAATTGCCTTTTGAATTTTATTTCGAAATGGCAATTTCAATAATGTATTGACATAAACCACAATTGTCATCAACGGAATTGTTCCTATTCCAAACAAAAGCATGTACAGAACGCCATAAGTAGCACTTTGCATTGCAATTGCGCCAAATAAAGCAACGTAAACCATTCCGCAAGGTAGAAAACCATTTAAAAGACCAATTGTAAAAAGAGATTTGTAACTCTTATTTTTAAACTGACTTCCAAGATTAGCTTTAACTTTTGAAATTATTTTATAAACTGGTTTTGAAAAATTGTATTGCGCAAATTTTTTCTCTGGAATTAAAACTACAATAATCATTATTACACCTATAATTATTGACATTTTTTGCTGTAATCCTGCTAGGAAAAAACCTCTTCCAAGTAAACCAAAAATCAATCCGATTGTTGCATAAGCTGTTAATCGGCCAAAATGATACGTCATAATCTGCGTTACCCTTTTAGCTTCATTTTGCCTGTCTACAGGAAGCATCATGGCAATTGGCCCGCACATTCCAACACAATGCAAACTACTGATTAAACCTAAAAAGAAAGCTGAGAATAACATGATGTTTAATTTACGTAAATAACTTCTTTAGTGAGATATTTTTTGCCTTCATATTGCCATTCCATATTTACATCCCAACGTCCTTTCAATAATTTTTTCTGTGGAATAATAATTTCTGAATTGGTTAAAGCGATTTGAGTATTAAAATCGAATTTTTTATTTGAAGGTCGATACAATTGTATGTTTCCTTTAATCTTATCACTTTCAAATCCTGCAGGAAAAATTACAGCTACACCATTTTCTGTGTATTTGATTGATGGTTTATGCTGTAAATCGTGAGCGTTTTGAATTCTAGCCATTTCTTCTTGAAAGTGCGTATCGTGTTTGTAATACTCTTCGACAACCAAATCATTATCATATTTAGAATTTGATTGCACTTCAAAAACAAAGTATAAAATAAATGTCATAAACAATCCGAATGCAATGACAATTCCAGTTCCCCAATTAAATTTCATAATAGTATATTTTTAATTAAAACTTCGTGGTCCTAAGAAATTTGTAGTTGTTGTTTCCAGGAGTTGAGAACCATTATAAACTCCTATTTTCACTTTTGTTTTATCACTTTCTAATAAAACTTCATCGATTTCAATGAATAATGTTCCTTGAGAAATTCCTTCTTTAGCAACTTTAAAATGTCTTTTTCCAACATTTTTAATTTCTCCTTTCTGGTCAATTAATTCGAAATGAATATCGTTGTAATCTTTCATCGTTTTGTTTACAATTTTATACGTGTAAACATTACTGATTTTTTCTCCATTATGCTGGAACAATTGGCCTGGCAAACGTAAAACAACGGCCTGAACATCTGTTCTTAAAAACAGCATTCCAACAAAAATACTCAATAAAATAAATAGAACTGCTGAATAACCTTTCATTCTTGATGTAAATTTGAAAGGCTCTTTTTTGGCAATTTCATCTTCAGAAGCGTAACGAATTAACCCTTTTGGCAATCCAACAGATTCCATAATATGATCACATTCGTCGATACAAGCTGTACAGTTTGTACATTCTAACTGCGTTCCGTTTCTGATGTCAATTCCCATCGGGCAAACGTTCACACATTGCAGGCAATCAATACAATCTCCTTTTCCTGTCAGCGCTCTATCTTCTTTTTTATTGAACTTAGCTCGACCTTCTTCTTTTTCACCACGAACAAAATCGTAAGCAACATTTATAGATTTGTTATCTAAAAGAACTCCTTGCAATCTTCCGTATGGGCAAGCAATAATACAAACCTGTTCACGAAACCAAACAAAAACAAAATAAAAAACTCCAGTAAATATTAATAGTGCGATAAAATTACTTGCTTGTGCAATCGGACCTTGCTCAATCATTAAGAACAATGTGTCACTTCCTACCAAGTACGCTAAAAAGACATTAGCAATCAGGAAAGAAATCAAGAAGAAAATAGTCCATTTTATAAGTCTTTTTCTAATTTTTTCAGCATTCCATTCTTGTCTAGCTAAACGACTCTGAGAACCGCGGTCTCCATCAATCCAATATTCAATTCGACGGAAAACCATTTCTAGAAAAATAGTCTGCGGACAAATCCATCCACAAAATATTCGACCAAATACAACAGTAAATAAGAGTATAAATACAACACCGATCAGCATTGAAATTACGAAGAGATAAAAATCCTGTGGCCAAAAAGGGAATCCGAAAATATTAAAACGACGTTCGATAATGTTGAACATCATAAATTGGTTTCCGTTTATTTTGATGAACGGATTTATAAATAAAATTGCCAATAAAACATAGCTGACAATTTTCCTATAATCGTAAAATTTACCAGACGGTTTTTTAGGAAATATAAATTTTCGTTTTCCACCTTCATCTATTGTTCCAATGGTATCTCTAAAAGCTTCGTCTGGTAAATTTGACATGGTATTCTAATTATTTTTTAACTTCAGTGGTATCTTTTGTAGTTGCTGCAGCGGCATCAGTTTTAGGAGCGCTATCGTCTACCCAAACTTCTCCTTCTGCTTCTTTCGGATCTTTAGGATTACTTCCTTGTAAAGACAGAATATAACTTGCAACTTTTTGTATTTCTTTTGGTTTAAGAGTTCCTTTCCAGGCAATCATCCCTTTACCATCTCTACCTCCATTTGTAATGGTGTGGAAAAGGTTTTTAATTCCTCCTCCTAAAATCCATTTATCATCTGTAAGGTTTGGTCCAATTTGTCCTCCTGCATCTGCACGGTGACAAGCGGCACAATTCATAGTAAAGATCTCTTTTCCTGCTGCCAAACTCGGTTCGTCTGTAAGCAAAACAACCGTTTTTTCATCCATCAAATCTGGAGCAGTCTTCATGTATTCCGCAACGTCAATCTTAGCTTGAGCTAATTCTTTTTTCAACTCCATTTCCTGATCATCAGCTCCTAAAACATCGTAACGAACTACATAAATTACTCCGAAAAGGATACAGATGTAGAATAAATACACCCACCATGGCGGTAAATTGTTATCCAACTCTTTGATTCCGTCATAATCATGATCCATTAACAAATCGCCTTCTTTTTCAATTGGCGCTGTTTGCGTCAATTTATGCATTAGGTTTTTAAACCAAGTGCTTTCTTTGAAACTTAAACTTTCTTCAAGTTCTTTTTGCGCTTTTTCTTCTGGCGTTAATAACTGATACATTACTCGATTTACAGCACTAAGTGTAATTTCGATGGCAATCAGAATAAACAAAAAGACAAATAAAAAGAGCGAAACCATTGGGAATTTTATAAAAGCTGGCTTATCGCCTGAGTCTATAAAAAATTCCATCAAAGCAAATACGATGAAGAAAATCAACGGTACTCTAACATATACTGGGAAAAACTTTTTCATTTTTTATCTATCTTTTGTGATTACACTAAGTCCTTCATCTAAAGGTATATTACTCATTTCTTGAATTTTTTCTTTTCTATATGAGAATACCCAAATACCTAATCCTACAAAGAATAAGAAGAAAATTAAGAGAGAAACTATCGGGTAAATTTCTATACCCGATATTGTTTCCATATTGTGTTTTATTTGTTCAAACATAATGCTGTTATTTAGTTTCTTTTACTTTAATATCAGTACCAAGTCTTTGAATATAAGCAATCAATGCAACGATTTCTCTTTCGTTCATCGGAATGAATTTCTCGCCTTTTGCTTCAGCTTTTTTGCGGCTGTCTTCGTAACTCTTAACGAAATCAGGATCGCTTTCTAAGCTTTTTTCTATCTTAACTGCCTGCTCTCTTAAAGTTCTTTGTGCATTTGCAACATCTTCTGGAGAATATGGCACACCTAATGAAATCATTGCTTGCATTTTCTTTTGTGTCAATGAAATATCCATTGGTTCATTATCAAACAGCCATTTATATCCTGGCATAATTGATCCTGCAGATGTACTTTGTGGATTCCACATGTGGTTAAAGTGCCAGTTGTCATTATACTTACCACCTACTCTCAATAAATCTGGACCTGTACGTTTTGATCCCCATAAGAATGGATGGTCGTAAACAAACTCTCCAGCTTTTGCCTGAACACCGTAACGTTCAACCTCACTTCTAAATGGACGAACTGATTGAGAGTGACATCCAACACAACCTTCTCTAATATACAAATCACGTCCTTCAAGCTCTAACGGTGTATATGGTTTTACACTTGAAATAGTTGGAATATTTGATTTCACCATAATCGTTGGTACAATCTGAATAATACCTCCAATTAAAATTGCAATAGTTGCTAAAATGGTTAACTGAATTGGTTTTCTTTCTAACCATGAGTGGAATTTCTCTCCACTTAATCTGCTGCTTTTTATTGTTTGTAAAGCTGGAGCTTGAGCCAATTCGTCTTCAATTGTATTACCAGCTTTTACTGTCATGATAATATTGTAAACTAATGTCAACATACCTATCAAGTACAGAGATCCACCGATAGCTCTCATCCAATACATTGGCATAATTGCTGTTACCGTTTCAAGGAAGTTACCATAAGTTAAAGTTCCGTCTGGATTAAATTGTTTCCACATAGATGCTTGTTGAAAACCAGCCACATATAACGGAATTGTATAAACGATAATACCTAAAGTACCAATCCAAAAATGGAAGTTTGCCAATTTCTTAGAGAACAATTCTGATTTTGTCATTCTTGGAATCAACCAATAAATAATACCAAACGACATGAAACCATTCCAAGCTAAGGCTCCTACGTGTACGTGTGCTACGATCCAGTCTGTATAGTGCGCAATAGCATTTACATTTTTTAAAGATAACATCGGACCTTCAAAAGTTGCCATACCGTAACCTGTAATCGCTACTACAAAGAATTTTAAAACTGGTTCTTCACGAACTTTATCCCAAGCTCCTCTTAATGTAAGAAGACCGTTGATCATACCTCCCCAAGATGGAGCAATTAACATTACTGAGAATGCAACCCCTAAATTCTGAGCCCAGTTAGGCAATGCAGAATATAATAAGTGGTGTGGTCCTGCCCAAATATATATAAAGATTAAAGACCAAAAGTGAATAATAGATAATCTATATGAGTAAACAGGTCTGTTTGCAATTTTTGGAACGAAATAATACATTAATCCCAAGAATGGAGTTGTCAAGAAGAATGCCACCGCATTGTGCCCGTACCACCATTGTACAAGCGCATCTTGAACACCAGCATAAACAGAGTAACTTTTTAAACCTGAAACCGGAATTTCGATGTTGTTAAAAATATGCAGTACCGCTACCGTTACAAATGTTGCTAGGTAAAACCAGATCGCTACATATAAGTGACGCTCTCTACGACGAAGCATGGTACCAATCATGTTAATACCCATTACAACCCAAATTAAAGCGATTGCAATGTCAATTGGCCACTCTAGCTCCGCATATTCTTTAGAAGAAGTATAACCTAACGGAAGTGTAATTGCGGCTGCTACAATGATTAACTGCCATCCCCAGAAATGAAGGTTACTTAAAAAATCACTAAACATTCTGGCTTTTAGCAATCTTTGTAGCGAGTAATACATACCGGCAAAAAAAGCATTACCCACAAAGGCAAAAATAACTGCATTGGTGTGTAACGGTCTTAAACGGCCGTAACTAAGCCACGAAATCCCATCTGTCATGTTGGGAAAAAGGTACATTACCGCTAAGGTAAGCCCCACTAACATACCCACAACCCCAAAGAGTATTGTGGCGTAAATGAATTTTTTTACAATTTTGTTGTCGTAATAAAACTGTTCCATTTCCATAATTATACTTGTTTTTCTTCGATTGGTGAATTATTATTTTGGGAATTAATTTTGGTTTCGTCATCAAAAAGAATTCTGACTGAAGGGGTATAATCATCATCGTACTGACCAGATTTGACAGCCGCGATAAAGGCAATAAAGAAACAGATTGCCACAAAAATACTTACTGAAATTAATAGATAAATAACACTCATACCTTAGATTTATATTAACAAAATTACTTCGTTAAAGGCGCATAAAATATGATAATTATCATGAACAAAAAGATAGTTAAATTTATAAAAAATACCTTATAAAAATATCTTTTTGAACAATTTATAATTATTCTAAATTTCTGTTGCTGAAATAGTTAGACATAAAAGTTACAAAACTCACAATCGTAATTGTGCTCAATGGCATAATGATCGCAGCCACTAACGGAAGTAGGTTTCCTGTAACCGCAAATGCAAGTCCAACAACGTTGTAAAGCAATGAAAGTCCGAAGCTCATTTTAATGATCGAAATGGCTTTATGCGAAAGCTTTAAAAAGTAGTTTAGTCGTGAAAATTCTGTTGCATCTAGAATCGCATCACACGCAGGCGAAAAGACATTTACGTTCTCTGAAATCGAAATTCCAACATTGCTTTGTGCGAGCGCACCAGCATCGTTCAGTCCGTCGCCGACCATCATTACATTTTGTCCTTTTTCTTGAAGTTTCTTTATGTATTCGAGCTTTTGCTCTGGTTTTTGATTGAATATCAATTCGGTACCTTTTGGCAGTATCGCTTCTAAATTTGCTCTTTCACCATCATTGTCACCAGAAAGCACTTTGATTTCATAATCTTTGCTCAGATTAGCAAAAAGCTTTTCTAAACCTTCACGATATTGATTCTGAAAAGTATATTTTCCAAAATAAACCTCTCCTATTTTTATATGCAATGCCGTTTTTTCAATTTCTGAACCATCTGCAACTATATCATTTACAAATTGCCCTGAACCAATTTTAATTTCTTTCCCTTCAACAACAGCTAAAATTCCTTTTCCCGTAATTTCTTGAAAATCTTCTATACTAATTCGTTTCACATCAGGCAAAAAATCATAAAGCATTCGGCTTAATGGGTGATTAGAACCTCGTAACACATTTTTAATCAATACAATATCTGAATCTGAAATAGAATTTCCTTCATACATTATATTCGATTTCTTATTGGTTGTAATTGTTCCTGTTTTATCAAAAACAATCGTATTGACTTTAGCAAGCTGCTCGATTACAATGGCATTTTTTAAATAAAATTTCTTTTTACCTAAAATTCTCAGAATGTTTCCAAAAGTAAACGGAGCTGTAAGAGCTAATGCACAAGGACAAGCCACAATTAAAACTGCTGTAAAAACATTAAAAGCAGTATTAGCATCAATAAAAATCCAATAACCAAAACCAACAAACGCAATTAGTAATAAGATAGGGGTAAAATATCGGCTTATTGCATCTGTTATGGTTTTGTGTTTCTGATCTACTTTTTTCTGAAAAATTTCGTTACTCCATAACTGCGTCAAATAACTTTGTGAAACAGAATGCAATACTTCCATTTCGATTACTTTTCCAATCTGTTTTCCTCCTGCAAATACTTTATCACCAGATTTTTTAGTAATTGGAACTGCTTCACCTGTAACGAAACTATAATCTATTTCTGCGCTTTCGCTGATTAAAATTCCATCTACAGGAATAAGTTCCTGATTTCTAATCAATAAGCGATCTCCTTTTAAAACATCATAAATAGCGACATTATCTTCGGTAGCGTCTTTATTGATTTTGGTAACAGCAATCGGAAAATAGGATTTAAAATCTCTTTCAAAGCTTAAAAAACTATAGGTTTTAATTTGAAACATTTTACCAAGAAGCATAAAGAAAACCAAACTTGCTAAACTGTCAAAAAAACCCGGACCGTGATCCATTAACATGTCGTAAGAACTACGAATAAACATTACGATAATTCCCAAAGCTATCGGAATATCTATATTAAGCATTCTAGTTCTAATACTATGATAAGCAGAAACATAATAACCGCTTGCTGAATACAAGAAACTCGGCAATGCTAAAAGAAAAATCAAAATTCTGAAAAACGGTTTGTAGCTATCGAGCCAGAATTCTTTCATCTCGAAATATTCTGGAAATGAAAGCAACATAATGTTTCCGAAACAGAAAAAAGCAACACCCAATTTATAGGTTAAGCTTCTATCTACTTTGGCTTTTGCAGTTCCGTAGTTTTCTAAACTAATGTAAGGTTCGTATCCTATCGAACTTAAGAGATAAACTATTTCTTTTAAAGAAACTACATCAGAATTAAAGGTAATTCTAACTTTCTTTTCGTGGAAATTAACCTGAGAAGTACTAATTCCAGGTTGTAGACGATGCAAATTTTCGAGAATCCAAATGCAAGAACTGCAGTGGATATGCGGAATATTTAGCGAAACAATAGATGTGTTTCCTTCCTGAAATTCTAAAACCTTTGCAAGAATGGTTTCATTTTCTAAAAAATCATATTTTCCTTTGATGTCTTGCGGTGTCGCACCTGGAGACTTTTCAAAATCATAATAAGATGTTAGATCGTTGATGCTGAAAATTTCGTAAACTGTTTTACAGCCAGTACAACAAAACTTTTTATCATCAAAATCAATTTCTTCATTTTGTTCAATAGATAAACCACAATGAAAACAACTTTGCTCCCTCATAAACTTGTTTTTATATGTCGCAAATTTCCAATTAAAGCACAATTATTAAGATGATAATTGTCATGTTATATTGAAATTGAATTCTAATTTAATGAAATAAAACAGCTCAAATTAAGGCCAATTCTAATTTATAATAATTTTACGATATAATAATGGCTAAAACCCTTAAATATCCTTATTTTTGCTGCAAACAACTATTGTCATGAATAAATGTGATCAATGCATTGTACGCCAGCTAAGCTCATTAAAAGCCCTTAATAAAGACGAAGTTATTAAACTAGCCAGCAGCAAAACCTCTTACAAAATTAAAAAAGGTGAAGCCATTTTTGAAGAAGGCGAAGTAACCAATGGTGTTTTTTGTATAAAAGATGGCGTTGGAAAACTTTCAAAGTTGAGTGCAAACGGAAAAGACCAAATTGTAAAATTGGTTAAATCTGGCGAACTTCTTGGACAGCGCTCTATGATTAGTAATGAGCCGGCAAACTTGACTGCAAAAGCGATTGCCGACATGGAGGTTTGTTTTATTCCTAAAACTGAAATCATCAATTTCTTTAACAATAACAATCAGTTTTCTTTAAATCTGATGCAATCTGTGTGCGAAGATTTAAAAGAATCTGAAAACGAAAAAATTGCTTTAGTTCAAAAAACTGTTAAACAGCGACTTGCCGAAACTTTATTGCAATTGCATGACGAGTTTGGAGAAGACACTGATAAAACACTTAAAGTTCAGCTAACAAGAGAAGAACTTGCAGGTATAATTGGTACTGCAACAGAAAGCTGCATCCGTTTATTATCTGATTTTAATAAATTAGGATTAATCGAATTAGTTGGTAAAAAAATTATGCTTAAAGACGTTCGTGCTTTAAAGAAATTAGCCGATAACTAGAGTTTTTTGGCTTCGTTCCAGAAAACATCCATTTCTGTAAGCGTCATATCCATTAATGGTTTTCCTAATTCGTTTGCTTTGCTTTCTAAGTATTGAAAACGCTTAATAAACTTTTTATTGGTTCTTTCTAAAGCATCTTCTGGATTTACATTTAAGAATCTCGCGTAGTTAATCATAGAAAACAAAACATCTCCGAATTCATCTTCGATTTTGTCTTGATTTCCAGCTTTTACTTCGTCTTGAAGTTCTTGTAATTCCTCTTGCACTTTATCCCAAACTTGATGAGGTTCTTCCCAATCAAAACCTACACCTTTTACTTTATCTTGAATTCTGCTTGCTTTAACCAATGCTGGAAGACTTCTTGGTACACCTTCTAAAACTGATTTCTTGCCTTCTTTCAGTTTCAGTTTTTCCCAATTCTGTTTTACTTCTTCTTCATTTTCTACTTTCACATCTCCGTAAATATGCGGATGACGGTGAATTAGTTTTTCACAGATTTCATTACAAACATCTGCAATATCAAAATCATTGGTTTCACTGCCTATTTTAGCATAAAAAACAATATGAAGCAGTAAATCTCCCAATTCCTTTTTAACTTCATTTAAATCGTTATCCAAAATAGCATCTCCCAACTCGTACGTTTCTTCGATCGTTAAATGTCTCAGCGTCTGAAGAGTTTGTTTTTTATCCCACGGACATTGCTCACGAAGCTCGTCCATGATGTTCAATAATCTTTCAAATGCTTTTAATTGGTTTTCTCTGCTCATTTTGAAGTTTTCTTTTGATTTAAACTCGATTCTGTAAAATTAAAAAATCCTGTCAAGAAAACATCTTAACAGGATTATTTTATGATTAAAGAAAAACTATTATTCTTCTTTTTTAGCTTTTGCTTTTTTTGCTGCTGGAGCTTTTTTTGTTTTTTCTGCAGCAACTGGAGCTTCTTCTTTTGGTTCTTCAACCGCAGGAGCTAAATCTGTTACCAAACCTTTTGCTTGAAGCGTGTTGTACCAGTTTAATACTTTTTTGATATCTGATGGGTAAACTCTCTCTTCATCGTAATCTGGAAGAATTTGTTTGAAATAAGCAGACAAAGTAGCATTATCTTCTTTGTGAGAGATAGCTTGTCCTTTATTTTCTTTAACGGCAATCTGCTGCATTACTTCAGTTAACGGTTTTTCACCTTCATAAGTATAAATCGAAATTTCAGACAATAAACTTACATTGCTTTTTAGATTTACAGTAATCTTCTTCCCATCAATTAATGATTCCGCCACAAAACCTGTACGAGTTTGTACTTTTAATTCGTATAAACCTGGTTTTCCTGAAATGGCTAAAATTTTCGTTAAATTCATTTTTATTAAAATTAGTATTAAGAATTTGATTTATTTTTTTGTTTCTAACAATTTAGAAAACTTATCTTGCTTTTTTAGCTGCGAAAAATTTCATTCTATATTCCTGAAACGTTTTTCCTTCAGTAATATTTTTCAATTTCTTTTGGATTAATCGTTTTTTTAGAGATGAGATTTTATCTGTAAACAAGATTCCTTCAATGTGGTCGTATTCGTGCTGGATAACTCTTGCGATTAATCCGTCAAATACTTCCGTTTTCATAACGAAATCTTCTTCACAATATTCGATTGTAACAGTTGGTTTTCTGTAAACGTCTTCACGCACATCAGGAATACTCAAACAACCTTCGTTAAATCCCCACTCTTCTCCTTCTTCTTTAACGATTTTAGCGTTGATAAAAGTCTTTTTAAAACCTTTCAAATCTTTTTGTTCATCTGAAGGAAGATCCTCATCTTCACTAAAAGGCGTTGTGTCTATGACAAACAAACGAATAGGCAGTCCAACTTGCGGTGCTGCAAGTCCAACTCCATACGCATTGTACATAGTCTCGTACATATTTGCGATCGTTTCTTTTAGATTTGGATATTCTGGTGTAATGTCCTGTCCTACTTTTCTTAAAACTGGATCACCGTATCCTACAATTGGTAAAATCATTTGTTTTTATTTATGTTTTTATGTGCTGCAAAAACAGAATTAAAGTTCTGATATTTCAGCTGGCAAAAATAGTAAAAAATAGTCAATGAATAATTCTAATAGTCTATTATATCATATTTTTTACAAGTATATCATATTTTTCACATACTGTTAAAAATCTCATCCATAATTATGCCAAATTCACTCCTACAATTCTTACCTTTGCTAGTAAACCTGTCTTTATGATTGATAAAATTTCAAAATTTACAAACAGCACTTCGTTTTTCAATGCCTCTAAAGTAACTATTGCTTCTGTTGTTCCTGTTTTAGTTTTAAATTTTTTAGGTCATTTTGAAATTGGTTTTACCATTGCGCTTGGAGCTTTTTATACTTATCCCAGTGATATTCCAAGTTCTTTAAGCCATAAAATAAAAGGATTGATCGCGGCTTCTTTTATTGTTTCTGGAGTAAATCTTTTAGTTAATCTCGTTTATCCATACCCTTTCCTTTTTTATATTTTCCTAGGTTTTCTGCTGTTTTTATGTTCTATGATTTCGGTTTACGGGCAACGAGCAACTTTAATTTCTTTCTCTGCCTTATTATCTATTTCGCTTTCATTTGGGCATCTGCATGAAGGTTGGGAAGCTTTTCAATACTCTGGATTTATTTTTATTGGGGGAATTCTATATTTAATCGTATCCCTTGTCTTTCATTTTGTTCAGCCTTATAAATATGTTGAATTACAAATTGCCGAAGGAATAAAGCTTACCGCTAAATATCTGAAATTAAGAGGTGATTTATGGAGTCCAGAAGCAAAAAGAACTTCCATTATAGAAAAACAATTAGCCGTTCAGGTCGAATTAAATCTTATTCATGAAGATTTAAGAAAATTGCTGATCGGAAATCAAAATGCCTCTGGAATTACGAGTCAGAACCGAAAAATGCTTTTGGTTTTTATTACTTTGGTTGAAATCCAAGAATTGGCACTATATACTTCTTTTGATCATAGCAAATTGCATGAAAAATTTGCCAAACATCCAGACGTTTTAAGAACGTATCAAAATGTTGCTTACAAATTGGCGTCAACTCTAAAAAAGCTTTCAAAAAATGTCAGTCATATCAGTGTTTATGTCGACAAACAAGATTTGAAAAACGAATTGGATGCTCTTGAGTTTGCCATTTTTGATTATGAAAAAACATTAGGAAAAGAAGAAGCTGCAGAAGGTGTTTTGATGCTGACGAATATGCTGAAATATGCTAAAAATCAGGTTGGAAAAATAAAAACTATTCAGCGCGCGCTTTCTTTGGCTATGCAATCTTATAAATTAAAAGATAAAGACAAAGAGCTTGAAAAATTCCTTACACCGCAATATTATCCGCTTCGAACTTTAATTGAAAATTTAAGTTATCACTCTTCCATTTTCAGACATTCGATAAGGCTGACTATTACTATTTTAATTGGTTTCTTTCTCGGACAAGTTCTGCCATTTCAAAACGTATATTGGATTCTACTTACCATTGTAGTAATCATGCGTCCTGGCTATGGCTTAACAAAAGAGCGATCTTACAACAGAATGTTCGGAACTGTTTTAGGAGGGGTTTTAGCTTTCGGGATTGTATCGGTCATTCAAAATCATGTGGCGCTGAGTATCTTCTCTATAATATGTATGCTTTTGGGAATTTCATTTACTCAAATCAACTATAAAATAAGTGCAACGTTTGTTACCATGTATGTGGTATTTATTTACGGAATTCTTACGCCAGATATTAATGAAGTAATTCAATACCGAATATTAGATTCGCTTGCAGGAGCTATTTTAGCTTTCATTGCCAATCAGTTTTTATGGCCAGCTTGGGAGTTTATCAATACACCAATTCATATTGAAAATTCAATTCGAGCCAATCGAAATTACCTCAAAGAAATTGCAGATTTTTACAATAAAAAAGGAGACGTTCCGACTTCTTATCGTCTGGCGCGAAAAAATGCTTTTGTCGAAATAGGAAACTTAATGACATCTTTTCAGCGTATGATGCAGGAGCCAAAATCAAAGCAAAAAACAATGCCTTTGGTTAATAAATTAGTGGTTTTAAATCACTCCTTATTATCTGCTTTGGCTTCGCTATCGACTTACATTCAATCGCATCAAACCACTTCTGCATCAGATTCTTTTAATTATATCATTAAAACAATTTTAGCCAATCTAGATCATTCTATTTCTATTTTAAGAAACGAAGTCATTATAAAAGATACATTTTTTGAAAAAGAAGATGTGACTTTGCAATTTGAAGAATTAAAACGAAAACATTTTACACGCTTAGCCGAAGATGATGATTTGGATAAAGAAACGCGTCAAGCCAAAATGCAGGAAGCACAAATGGTTATTGAACAGTTAATCTGGATGAGTAATCTAGCAGAAAAAATTCTAAAAAACACAACCGACCTAAAAGCAACAAATCCAGATTAATTCATCTGGATTTGTTTTTTATTCTAATAAGGAAGTTTTAATTTAATTTCAAAACGTCTGCTGTATGCTTTCTAAGCTCTTCTAAAAGTTCTGGCTTATCATTTAAAGTCTGGCCGTAAGAAGGAATCATTGTTTTTAATTTTGCTTGCCATTCTGGTGTTTTAATTTGATGTGTAAAACATCTGCTAACCAAATCTACCATAATTGCCACAGCTGTAGAAGCACCTGGAGAAGCACCTAATAAAACCGCTAAACTTCCGTCGTGCGTATTGATTACTTCTGTACCAAATTCTAAAACTCCGCCCTCTTTTTCATCTTTTTTGATGACTTGAACACGTTGTCCAGCTTTTTCTAATTTCCAGTCTTTTGAACGTGCTGTTGGAAGGTATTCGCGTAATGCTTTCATTCTGTCTTTTGGCGATTGACGCACTTGTTCGATCAAATATTTCGTTAAAGGAATATTGTGATATCCAGCTGCCAACATCGGAATTAAATTATTCGCCTTAATTGACAATGGTAAATCTAAATAAGAACCATTTTTCAAGAAACGAGTTGAGAATCCTGCAAATGGGCCAAAAAGAAGTGCTTTTTCGCCATCAATTACACGAGTATCAATATGAGGAACAGACATTGGAGGAGCTCCAACACTTGCTTTTCCGTATACTTTTGCTTGGTGTTTAGCAATTACTTCAGGATTTGTACATTTTAACCATTGTCCGCTTACTGGAAAACCTCCGTAACCATTTCCTTCTGGTACATTTGCTTTTTCCAATAAAGGAAGAGAACCTCCTCCGGCACCGATAAATACAAATTTAGTATACGCCTTACGAGTATTTCCTGTAGACAAATCTTTAATTTTAATTCTCCAAGATTTATCTTCACGCTGTCTTAGTTTTTTAACTTCGTGGTTAAAGAACAAAGAAACGCCGTCTAGTTTTTCTAAGTAATTGAACATACTTCTTGTTAAAGCACCAAAATTAACATCGGTACCAATTTCCATATGTGTTGCCGCTAATTTTTCATCAGGGTTTCTTCCTTCCATTACCAACGGCATCCATTTTTGGAGCTGTTCGAAATCGGTACTGAAAGTCATTTCAGAGAAAATCGGATTGCTTTGAAGCGCCTCGAATCTCTTTTTTAAATAATCTACGTTTTTATCTCCCCACACAAAACTCATATGAGGTACGCTTTTAATAAAATTATCCGGAGACGGCACTTTATTTTGCTGCACTAAGTAAGACCAAAACTGGCGAGAAATCTCAAACGACTCTGCAATGCTTATCGCTTTTTTAGGATCTATGCTTCCGTCAGCCTTTTCTGGAGTATAATTTAATTCACAAAAAGCAGAGTGTCCCGTTCCAGCATTATTCCAAGCATCAGAGCTTTCAGCTGCAGCAACATCTAATCTTTCGTAAATTTCAATTTTAATATCTGGTTGTAATTCTTTCAAAATTACTCCAAGAGTGGCACTCATTATTCCAGCGCCAATGAGTACTACATCACTATTTGAACGTATGGTTTCGTCAGGCATAACAGTATTTTTATTTAAAATGCAAAGGTACTTTTTTAATTGCAAAAAAAAACTAATTTTTAGATGATAAAAGTTAGGATTTTCTAAAAACCATTAAATTATAAATAAAAAATACGACGAACAGCGTTATTTTTTTGCGGAAAGATAATCTTGAAGGAGAATTGTAGCAGAAATTTCGTCTATTAATCCTTTATTCTGACGTTGCTTTTTGTTTAAACCACTGTCGATCATCGTTTGAAATGCCATTTTTGAAGTAAAACGTTCATCAACACGAATTACTTTCATATCTGGAAAAATATTCGAAAAGTGTGTTGCAAAGCCATTAATAACAGAAGCGCTTTCAGACGGCATTCCGTTCATTTGCTTTGGTTCGCCAATTAAAACCGCTTCGACTTTTTCTTTAGCAAAATAATCTTTTAAAAAGTCAATCAAAGTATGTGTCGGAATCGTTGTTAAACCCGAAGCTATGATTTGCATTTCGTCTGTAACTGCAATTCCTGTGCGTTTTTGTCCGTAATCTATTGAGAGGATTCTTGGCATGATTTATTTTTTCAGCAAATTTACTTCAAAATATTGTTTATCGATTTAATTGCTTGAAAAATTCCATTTTAAGTTTCATAAAAAATCCGCCCTGAAAAAACTCAAGACGGACTTTATCCAAATATTCAAACCTAAAAAATAACTCAATTTATCTTCCGAACAATCTGCCGAAAAAACCTCTATGTTCTTCCTCTTCTCCTGCATCCTCTTCTTCTGAGTAGTTAGCGAACTTTGCTTGAGATTTTTCATGTTCGTAAATCAACTCCTTAATATATTCAACGTAAGTTCTTTTCTTTTCTTCTAAGAAACCGATTAAGTACTTTTCGCTAAATTCAACGCCGCTTGCTGCTTCAATTTGCAACAATTTTTTATATAAAGGCTCAATATGCATCGCAATTACTTCTTGCGGCACAGCTTGTCTCCTTCCGAAATAATTGACGATAACGTCGTTTTCGTCGCGGGCGATTTCAAAATCTGTAATTACCCAATAGTATCTTCCAGACTTTGCAAGATTTTTTACAATAGCGTGAAAGTTTTTCCCGTTTTTAAGATTTTCCCAAAGCACTTTAAAAATTACTTTTGGCATATCTGGGTGACGTATGATGTTATGAGGCTGCCCCATTAATTCATAGTCTTCGTAACCACAAACATCTACAAACACTTCGTTTGCATATTCTATAATGCCATAAGCATTTGTTTTACTCATAATGACCTGAGTTTTATCCCAGCTTACTTCTTTGTCAATGATTACTCTGTTTTGAAGGTGATTTTCTTGATTCATATTTTACTGCTTATATGATTATTTTATGGAATGGAATGTTGATCAACACTGCGAAATTAAAGTGAAGAAAAAAGAGAAAGCCTGACTTTTGTCATATTTTGACATAAAAAAAACTTTTAGGGACAGCAAAATAAAATTTAAATCACTATAGATTTTTTAAGTTTTACAAATAAGAAACAAAAAGTTAAATCTGTAACATTTTCGAGTCGTTTTGCTTTTTCGCATTTCTACAAATACGTTATCTTTGCCAAAAAATTAAACGTATGAATTCTTTACAGACTATAATTGAACAAGCTTGGGAAAACAGAGCTTTATTGCAAGAAACTACAACTACAGATGCCATTAGAGAAGTAATCGAATTGGTAGACTCAGGAAAATTACGTTGTGCTGAACCAGTTGGTGACAAATGGCAAGTAAACGAATGGGTTAAGAAAGCGGTTGTGATGTATTTCCCGATTCAAAAAATGGAAACATGGGAATCTGGTATTTTTGAATACCACGATAAAATGTTGCTAAAAAGAAATTATGCTGAAAAAGGAATCCGTGTGGTGCCAAACGCTGTTGCTCGTTATGGTGCTTACATTTCAAGCGGTGTAATCTTAATGCCAAGTTACGTAAACATTGGTGCTTATGTTGACGAAGGGACAATGGTTGATACTTGGGCTACTGTAGGAAGCTGTGCTCAAATTGGCAAAAACGTACACTTAAGCGGTGGTGTTGGTATTGGTGGTGTTCTTGAGCCATTGCAAGCTGCTCCTGTTATTATCGAAGACGGTGCTTTTATCGGTTCTCGTTGTATCGTTGTTGAAGGTGTTCACGTTGGTAAAGAAGCTGTTCTTGGAGCTAACGTATGTTTGACAGCGTCTACAAAAATTATCGATGTTACAGGTGATGAGCCAGTTGAAATGAAAGGTTATGTTCCTGCTCGTTCTGTAGTTATCCCAGGAAGCTACACTAAGAAATTTGCTGCTGGAGAATACCAAGTTCCTTGTGCATTAATTATTGGAACTCGTAAACCATCTACAGATTTAAAAACTTCTTTAAACAATGCACTTCGTGAGTACGACGTTGCTGTATAGGTTTTAAAAAATCAATTATAAAAAAAATTCCAAACTCCAATTCTTGTAATTGGGATTTGGAATTTTTTATTTGAAGTTTATTTTTATCTATTCTTTTTTTGAAGTTTTATAAGCTTCGCATATTTCATATAAGAGAAAAATGCCTGAATCATTGCGATTGTCAATCCGTCAAGACCATTGAAAATTCCTTTTTTAAAGAAATAGCAACGAATAAACGCTACAGTTCCGTTAAGAACAGGTTTAAACGCATTGATTCTTTTTCCTTGATCGAACAATTGTTGGGCGTGCCATCCAGAATATTGATTTTTTTTCGCAATAATCTGATCGAAAGAATCCCATCCGTAATGCAAAATGTGTACGGCAACCTTTTTCTCGTTTTGAGCAATAATTTTCTGATGCACTTTAGAATCTGAAGGATGCGCTGTTTGTTTATTAAAGAAACGAACTTTATGATCTGGATACCAGCCTGAGAAATCAATCAATTTATCAGCTAAAAAGTTTTTAACTCTAAAGCTCATAGCATCGTAGTTTCCTTCTAAATATTTTTTCTTTAGAATAAATTCCTCAGCATCTTTATCCAGAAATTCATCTGCATCAAGATTTAAAATCCAGTCGTTTTTGCAAAAAGGCAATCCATGCGTGCGCTGCGGGCCATCTCCTAGAAATACCTGCTGAACAACCTGCGCTCCTTTTTCTTTAGCTATTTCTACTGTACGATCTTTACTAAAAGAATCTACAATTATAACTTCATCGCAAACTTTAAATAAGGCATCAATACATTTTCCAATGTTTTTTTCTTCATTGAAAGTAATTACCAAACCGCTAATTCCCATTGTAAATTTTAATTTGTTGAGCACAAAAATATAACTTTTTAATTTAGTTTAATCTTATTACCGCCATCACTTGTAGACTTCATAAAATAGTTCGTATTTTAGCTTCCAAATTGAATAAAAAATCAGATGAGAATACTAGTCATTCAGCAAAAAAGAATCGGAGATGTTTTAACGAGCACAATTATTTGTAACAACTTGAAGAGCAAGTTTCCAGATTCTACAATTGACTATATGTGTTATCCAAATTCAGTTGATGTTCTTTTAGAAAATCCGAATATTGATAACATTATTCCGGTGACAAATAAAATTAGAAAATCGACTTTTGGATTTTTTAAATTCATTTTTGAGATTCGAAGAAAAAAATATGATGCAGTAATCGATGTTTACAGCAAATTAGGAACGAACTTAATTACGTTTTTTTCTGGAGCAAAATATAAAGTTTCGTACCATAAATGGTATTCTAACATATTTTACAATTATAGCTACGAGCGTTTTGATGCCATAAAATCAGAATATGGTTTGGCAATTGAAAATAGATTATTGCTTCTTAAACCTTTTTTTACTGAAAAGATAACGAATGTAAAACCGAAAATCTTTTTGAAAGAATCTGAGATTGCTGAAGCAAAAAACCTTTTAAAAAGCCACAATATCGATCCTGAAAAACCGCTTATTATGTTTGGAATTTTAGGAAGCGAGCATTACAAAACTTATCCGCTTGACGGAATGGCAAAAATTATTGATTTTACAGTAGCAAAAACAAACGCGACTATTCTCTTTAATTATATTCCGAACCAGAAAGAGCAAGCTTTGGAGGTTTATAATAATTGTTCAGAGGAAACAAAAAAACATATTATTTTTGATTTATACGCTACAGATCTACGTCAGTTTTTAGCAATACTTTCTCAATGCGAAATGCTAATTGGAAATGAAGGCGGTGCTGTAAATATGGCAAAAGCTTTAGAAATTCCGACTTTCTCTATTTTCACTCCTTCTGTTAGAAAAGAAACATGGCAGCTGTTTGAAAATGAAGCGAAAAACGTTTCTGTTCATTTAAAAGACTTAAAACCAGAAATCTACGAAAAACACACAGAACAATACATCAAAGAACATACTTTTGAATATTACGCTGAATATCCATTGGAACTTATGCTCAAAAAGTTAGAGACTTACTTTCAAGAATATAAAAATTGAAAAAGTAAAAGCATCACCAATGAATAGTGAAAAGCAAAAATTATCAGTATTGATTATTACGCTTAATGAAGAACAGCATATAAAATCGCTTCTTGAAGACATCGATTTTGCTGACGAAATAATCGTTGTTGATTCTTTTAGCACCGACAAAACGGTAAATATTGTTGAGTCTTTCAAAAACGCAAAATTAATTCAAAACTCTTTTACCGATTATACTTCCCAAAGAAATTTTGCCTTAGATCAGGCTAAAAATCAATGGGTTCTATTTATTGATGCTGATGAAAGATTAACATCTGAATTAAAATCTGAAATCGTTACAACGATTAATGCTGAAAATACAGCAAGCGCTTATTTTATCTATCGCATTTTTATGTTTAAAAACAGTAGACTGAATTTCAGCGGTTGGCAAACAGATAAAATTTTCAGACTTTTTAATAAATCAAAATGCAGATATAACGAAGAAAGAACCGTTCATGAAAAACTAATTGTAGAGGGGCCAATTTCTACTTTAAAAAACAAAATAATACATTTTTCGTACTCTTCTTATGAGGATTACAAATCGAAAATGTATAATTATGGAATTCTCAAAGCCAATGAAAAATTAGCAAAAGCAATAAAACCTTATTTTTTACTGCAATTGCTTCATCCTTTATACACTTTCCTGTACCAATTTATAATCCGTTTTGGTTTTCTTGACGGAGGAAAAGGCGTTACGATATGTTATCTGAATGCTTACAGCGTTTTTATTCGCTATAAAGAGCTAAGAAGGCTTACTTCTTCCAGAATTTAAGCTTCTTTTTCAAACGTTTTTTTCGATAGAATTTCTCTTGAAAATCTGAAGTAAATTTCCATAAAGTATCAAAAATCTTTTCTTCAGGTTCGCTATAATATTTAGCATATTCATTACTCATTACCGCTACCATTTCTTTTAAAGGCGTTAAACGGCACAAGTTTTTCATACGCATTTCAAAAGGCATAGAATCATGAAATTCCATTCTATTCAAATCTACCAGAAAGAAATCATAATTTCCGCTTGCGTTTTTCTTAATTAAAGTATTTCCAGGGGAATGGTCTAAAAATTCAATTCCTTTTTCGTGAAGGTCAAAACTAAATTTAGTAAACTGTCTTAAGATATTTTCGCGGTCTGGAAAATCGGGTACTTCTACCAATTCTCTATACGTAAGATCACATTCTAACTGTTCACTTACATAAAAGCTTTTTTCTAAACCTATTATTGATGAAAATTCAGCAAATGCAATAGGTTTTGGAGTTCCAACACCTAATTCTAGCAATCTATTTGCAAACTCAAAAGAGCGTTTTGCTTTCGATTTTCTGAAGTATTTATAAGCGATTTTATTGATAAAGTGCGGAACTTTAAACGATTTTATATTTATTTTCTTGTCGTCTAAATCAAAAAGTTTTATCTGATTGCGCTGGCCAATTACAAAGTCCTCTCCTTTTGTATTGAAAAAACGAATATATTCAAGAAGAATATTTTCAAATTTTTCATATCCGCGATTTAATCTTAAAATCATAAAAATTGTTTCAGCAAATTTAGCTAGTTTTACCAACTAATAAAAACTATTTCGAAGATAATGCATATTACTCTTATAAGTTTAGACAACTGGGGACTCAACAAACACATAGCTGTAGACTTAGAAAAACAGGGACATACTGTTCGTCATATTGATTTTAATACTTTCAAATACAAATATCCGTCGGTATTTCATAAAGCCTATAATGTTATTTTAAAAGCGTTCTTTAAAACTAATTTGAAGCATCAGCATTACGGAAAAGAAATCATCAATGAATTAAAAAAGAACGATCAGATTCAAGATGTGATTTTGACAATAAAAGGAGACTTTATAACTCCTGAAAGCATTTTAGAATTTAAAAATTACACTAAAAAATCAATCGGATTCTTTAATGATAATATTTATCGCTGTCCAAAAATCAAACGAGTTCTTCATTGCTTTGATGAAGTTTTTTCGTTCGAAAAAGAAGATTGTGCAAATTTCAATTTAAAATTCGCTTCAAATTGGATCTACAATTCAGAAAACGCAACTACTTCAACGGAATTCGAATATGACGTTTTTAATATCAGTTCAATTGATAAAAGGCTTCCGATATTAAAAAGAATCGCAGCCAATTTAGCTTCGCAGAATTCAAAATTCAAATTCATTGTTTATGATAAAAAACAGAAAGACAATGATGAAAATATTACATACATAAGAAGTCACATGCCTTTAAGCGAAGTTAACGATTACATTAACCGTTCAAAAGTACTTTTAGACATCAATCGACTTGGCCAAAGCGGACTAACATTTAGAGTTTTTGAAAGTTTAGGCTTAGAAAAGAAACTTATTACCACAAATTCGGACATTAAAAATTACGATTTTTATAATCCCAATAACATTTTAATTATTGACGAAAAAGATCCAATCATACCGATGGCTTTTTTCGAAAATGAATATCAAAAAATACCAGATTCAATTCTAGAGAAATATACTTTGAAAGGCTGGACCAATCATGTTATTCTAAAAGACAATCAATAGTAAATTCGGAATCATAAGCACTTCGCTTTTACAAACACTATAAAAAACAATTACAAGTAAAATTTATAACTTTGTAATCTTAAAATATAATTTGTAAAATGAACGAGGAAATCATCAACGCATACGAGGTAATTAAAAACGGAGGTATAATTTTATATCCGACAGATACGGTTTGGGGAATTGGCTGTGACGCTACCAATGCTGAAGCTGTTGCTAAAATCTACAAATTAAAACAGCGCGCCGAAACACAAAGTATGATTGTTTTAGTGAATGGTGAAAAGATGATCTACAACGTATTTAAAGACATTCCTGAAGTTGCTTGGCAAATCTGGGACCTATCAGACAAACCAACCACTTTAATTCTTGATAACGCAAGAAACGTTGCTCCCAATATTATCGCTGCCGACAAATCTCTAGGAGTTAGATTGGTAAAAGAACCTTTCTGCTACAAATTGATGGAGAGAATGAAAAAACCTTTGGTTTCTACTTCTGCAAATATTTCAGGACAGCCTACACCAATTGCTTTCAAAGATATTAGTCCAGAGATTATTAATGGAGTTGATTATGTAGTAAAATTAAACCAAGATAAAATAAACGGAAAATCGTCTACAATAATCAAATTAACCAATGATTCGCAGGTAAAAGTTATTAGAAAATAGTTTTTATTTCGGGTTTCATGTTCCGTTTTAAACTTGAAACCTGAAACTTTAAACTTTAAACAACCTTAAGGCTTTCAACCAGCCAATCGATATCTTCTTTGGTGTTGTAATGACTAAATGAAATTCGGAGATTTGGTAATTTTAAATCGGTCTCCGAAAGCATTTCATTTAAAACATGAGAAGGCTTAATACTTCCAGATTGGCAAGCGCTCCCTCTAGAAACCGCAATTCCTTTCATATCTAAACTAAAAAGTAGCATCGAAGTTTTGTCTGATGAAAAAGGCAGAATGATATTGATGATATTATAGAAATCATCTTTTTTTCCATTAATTCTAAAATCTGGAAAATGGATTTCTAACTGCTCTATCACATAGTTTTTCAAACCTAAAATATAAGCTCTTTCTTCCTCTAATTTTTCATAAGAAATAGACAAAGCTTTTGCCATTCCAGCGATTTGATGCACTGCTTCGGTTCCTGCTCGAAGACCTTTTTCCTGTTCACCTCCAAAAAGCAGTGGCTGTAAACCAGAGTTTTTTCGAATAAAAGCAAATCCGATTCCTTTTGGTCCGTGAAATTTATGCGCACTTGCCAAAATAAAATCAATAGGAGTCTTTTGCAGATCGATTTCAGTTTTTCCGATAGACTGAACTGTATCAGAATGAAACAAAGCATTGTATTGCTTACAAATCAAGCTCACACGATCCAAATCTAAAATAGTTCCTGTTTCGTTGTTAACATGCATTAAACTCACAATTGTCTTTTTTTCGTCAGACAATAAATTAGACAAATGCGTTAAATCTAAACTCCCATCTGGATTTACTTTAACATAATCAACTTGGATATTATATTCTTCTTGAAGTGCCCAAACAGAATGTAAAACTGCATGGTGTTCAATTTTTGAAGTAATGATTCTTTCTACTTTTAAATCTTCAACAGCAGAGCGAAGGATCCAATTGTCAGCTTCAGTTCCGCCAGAAGTAAAAATAATTTCTTGAGCAGTACAATTTAAATGTTTAGCAATGCTCTTTCTTGAAAGTTCTAATATTGTTTTACCGTTTCGTCCAAAACTATGTGTAGACGAAGGATTTCCGTAATCCTCAAGCATGATTTTCGTCATTTCCTGAATCACTTCAGGACGCATTGCAGTTGTTGAGGCATTATCTAGATATACTTTTTTCATCGCTGCAAAGTTAAGAAATATCAATTGTGAAAACTTAAATATAATCTGGCAATTTTTTCACTATTTTTGACCCAAATAAATTTTACGATGAAAAAATATGCTGCCCTCCTATTGTTTGCTCTTTTTTTGAATGGATGCGACGATGGAGATTTAACTGTAGATAAAATAGATTTTGCAGATGTCCAAGAGTCAACAGCCTGTGATCCTTTAACAAACGCCTTGATTTATAAAATAAAATCTCAAGAAGCTCTTTTATTGCAAATGCCTGAAGGAGCAATTATTAATGATGAGGGGACGTACACTTATACAATAGATGCAAAAGGCAACGGATCATACCGAGTGGTTTACAGAGCTTATGATGGAACTGTTTCCAAAGAAAACATCTGCGGTCTTATTCCGCCAAGCACACCAAAAGTAACTGAAGAATGGCTTGGAATTGATGGAGTAATAGAAATTACGACTAAACAAATAGCTCCAAAAAATAATCCTGATGATGGAGGAACTAGAATTACTGGTTATGAGCATACCATTGTTTTTAGAAACATAACATTTGCAAAACCAGCAGGAAACCAAACAGAAGCAGAATTTAAATTTGGAACATATAATACTACCGTAACACCTGCCAATTTAACGTTTAAAACTAATCCAAACGGCTCGGCTTATGAGTGTGATGAAATCGGTAGAGTATACAATTACAATAACACCTTCTATTTATCAATTGATGATATCGATCCTGCATTACTTGTCAATGAAGTAACAGCTAGTAACCAGCCACGTACAAGTTTAATAACAGCAACACAAAACAAAGTATTTTACAGAACTGCATTAGCAGAAACTGGATCTATTACACCTGCTTTTATTTGTGCTAAAGTACAACCGAGTTCTCCTGCAATTGACGAAACATGGACAGGGCAACTGGGTATAGCCAATACAAGTGGGATTATAGAAGTAACCACTACTGTATCAACTAATGCAATAGGACAAGTTTACACGCACACAATTGTACTTAAAAATGTAATTTTAGCAAAAGGAAATAGTAGTTTTAAACTTGGAAGCAGTTTCGTTCTAGGAAAAATTGACCGACAAACAACCAACTAAAAACATGATTCTTTAAAAGAAATAATTCTTACAAAAAACGTCTGCTTTTTGAAATGATTTTAAGAATAAATCAGAACAAAAAGCAGACGTTTTTTATGCTTTATAATGAAGTCTTATTTACTTGAAATAAGACTTATTATTTATTGTTTTGTCTTATATAAACTTCGGTTGCTCCGAGGCCATACTTTTGATAATTGGCATCGTGGAAATCAATTCCATCATAACGGCCCAATAAAAAATCAAGTTCGGCTTTTAAAATCCCTTCACCAACACCATGAATAAAAACAATTTTCGGAATGCGGTTTCGTATCGCAAATTCGATGTGTCTTTTTGCAGTTTCTGTCTGTAAAGTCAAAATATCATAATTGGACATTCCGCGTTTATTTGGAACCAATTTTTCGATGTGCAAATCAAATTCTGGTACACCAACCTCACGTTTGTCTTTCTTTTCTTTAACAAAACTTCTTGGTTTTGGTTCCGTTTTCTCTTTTACGACTTCATCTAAATTAATTCTTTTAATAGAATTCATTAAATTACTGGAATCTTGAATCTTAACCAATTCATTGACTGAAAATGTCATCATAAATCCATCCTCAGTTTCAATCAAAACTTCGTTGTTTTTAACCGAAACCACCGTTCCATTTATGGCTTCATCGAGTACAGAAACCTTATCTCCTTTTGCAAGCATTCTACTCTTCTTTATCGTTATTTTTACTTGGTGTTTTAGCACTCAATTGCATCATTCCGAACATGAAAACTACAATTGCAGCAATCATGATATAGATGTTTTTTTCTTCTGAAACCTGCTCGTAAAACGCAACTGATATCGCAAGAATCATTATTATAATTTTAAAAGTTTTCATCTATTCTCTGTTTTAAGATTTCAAAAGTATAAAACTTTCAAGTACTACTTCTATACTACTCCAAAGGTTTGTCATATTTTTTTAGTAAAATTGCAAAAAGATCTGTCATGAGTTTAGAGAAATATATGATTCCTTGCCTGTTCAAAACCTTCTTTGGTTATGACTGTTTAGGGTGCGGATTTCAGCGGTCTTTATTCTTACTTTTTCAGGGCGATTTTTCAGCTGCTTTTAAAATGTATCCTGCCATTTATACCTTCCTTATACTCTTCATTTTTATAGCACTTCATTTATTGGATAAGTCTAGAAATTACAAAAAAATCATCTGGAACGTTGCCGTAGTTAATTTCGTTTTTATGCTTGTCGGCTATTATTTCAAACACTTTTATTTTTAGATTTTAAAAATCGCTTCGGTCTTTTTTAGAATTTGTAATTTCAAACAACATTTATTTTTTAATCTGATTCAAAATATCATTCATCATCTCGATTTGCACTTTTTGAATTTCGATTAATTCTTGCTGTTGATGCATAATTAAATGATCGATTTTATCATGAATCAATCGAATCTCTAATTCCGATTTCAGATTGATCATATAATCTTTTTTAGCACGATTACGATCTTTTTCTTCTTGACGATTTTGACTCATCATAATTACTGGCGCCTGCAGAGCTGCAACGCAAGAAAGAATTAAATTCAGTAAAATAAATGGATACGGATCAAAACCTTTATTTAAAAAAATAAAAACATTTGCACCAATCCATACTGAAATAAAAACGACGAACGAAATAATAAAAGTCCAGCTTCCGCCAAAATCAGCCACTTTATCGGCAACTCTTTGTCCTAAATTTCTAACTTCTTCTTCATCTTCAACAATACTCACAATCGATTTATCCTCTTTTAATGAAGAAATAACATTCTCTTCCATTGCCGAAAGCGCTCCGATTTCTGTTGAAAGATAATTTGAAATATATTTTTGACGATAAACATTTAATTCTTTAATAGCAATACAGTCATCGGCACAAAAATCAGGATATTCTTTCTTAATTAATCCTAAAATTGGATCGTGTATTGATCTACCGCAAACTTTCTCCTTTTCATCAAAAGAAAGTCCAGAAATTGCACTTTTAAATGTTTGATTGTTTTTCATTTCAATATGTTTTAGGAGCTAATTTACGCAATTAACTTCTTAAGAATTCTATAAAAAAGAAGAGTTTGCAATTCATTTTTTATCACAAATCTCACTTTGCAAAGAAAATTTCTTTAGTTAAATCGTGATTTTATTTCCAAAAAACGCCTTACTTTTAACGTTCCAAAATTATTCATTCATTTTTACCATTGTGACAAAAGAAAATATCATACAAAATATAAGAGCTTTAAAAAGCCACTCACACATAAATTACGGCATTAAAACCAAAACAGAAGATTTTACAGAAAAGCTTTTTTACACTCTGTTTGATTCAAACGCGGCATTAGACGAAAGCATTGACGAATTGGAGTTTCGTTTCAAAGAAATTGCTGTTTTGGCCTGCAAAAAGCCTCAAAATTTATGCGAATCTATTTGGGATCGCTTTTTAGAAAAACTTCCTGGGGTTTTAGAAAAGCTAAATCAAGATGCCGAATATATTCTTGAAAATGACCCCGCTTCAAACAGTATTGATGAAGTCTATTTGGGTTATCCTGGGTTTTACGCCATCGCAATTTACAGATTGAGCCACGAATTGTATCATCTTGACTTACTGCTTTTTTCTCGATTAATGAGCGAATACGCACACAGAATCACAGGTACAGATATTCATGCAGGAGCTGATATTGCATCGCCGTTTTTTATCGATCACGCAACAGGTATCGTAATTGGTGAGACTACCATTATCAAAAAACATGTAAAAATTTATCAAGGTGTTACGCTTGGTGCATTAAGCGTAAGCAAGGAAATGAAAAATGCGAAAAGACACCCAACTGTCGAGGCAAATGTTTGCATTTATGCAAATGCAACAATTCTTGGCGGAGAAACTGTAATTGGAAAAAACAGTGTTGTTGGAGGAAATGCATGGGTTACCAAATCGATTCCAGCAGATTCTATCGTTTTAAACACCACTACTACTAAAGTTAAAATCAAAGAAAAAAAATAACATGAATTCACATAAATTATTAAACCTAATTGGCAACACTCCATTAATGGAAACAGTCAATCTAGTTCAAAATAAAAATGTAAAACTTTTACTGAAACTGGAAGGAAATAATCCTGGAGGAAGTGTAAAAGACAGAGCTGCTTATAACATGATTGCCGCAGCATTAGAAAGAGGAGACATCAAAAAAGGAGATAAATTAATTGAAGCAACCAGCGGAAACACTGGTATCGCTCTTGCTATGATTGCTCAATTATTTGGGATCGAAATCGAATTGGTTTTACCAGAAGATTCTACAAAAGAGCGTACTCAAACTATGCGTGCTTATGGCGCGACGGTGATTCTTACGCCTGCAAGCGAAGGAATTATCGGTTCTAGAGATTATGCTGATAAAAAAGTAGCTCAAGGCGGTTATTTGATGTTAAATCAGTTTGCTAATGATGATAACTGGAAAGCACATTACAAAACAACAGGACCTGAAATTTGGAACGATACTGACGGAACGGTAACGCATTTCGTTTCTGCAATGGGTACAACGGGAACTATTATCGGGACTTCTACTTATTTGAAAGAAAAAAATCCAAACGTTCAGATTGTTGGCGCACAGCCAAGTGACGGTTCTCAGATACCTGGAATTCGTAAATGGCCACAGGAATATCTTCCTAAAATTTTCGATGCTTCTAAAGTGGATACGGTTGTCGATGTGAGCGAAGAAGAAGCGCGTGCCATGACCAAAAGACTTGCACTAGAAGAAGGCGTTTTTGCAGGAATGAGTAGCGGAGGTTCTGTTGCTGTTGCCTTAAAAATCGCAGAAAAATTAGAATCTGGAGTTGTCGTTGCCGTTATCTGCGATAGAGGCGATAGATATTTATCTTCGGATTTGTTTGATTAAAAAAAGACACTAAGATGCTAAGGTTCTAAGATTCTAAGTTTTGAAAAGCCTTAAAAACCTAGAGACTTAGCATCTTAGAAACTCAGAACCTTAGCAACTTAAAAAAATGAACTACAGAAAACTAGGAAAAACAAACTTTAATATATCTGAAATTTCGCTTGGAACTTGGCAGGTTGGCGGTAAATGGGGATCGGGTTTTGATGATAAAACAGCCGATGAACTTTTGAATACTGCTATCGATAATGGCGTAAACTTTATTGATACTGCTGATGTTTATGAAAACGGATTAAGCGAAACTGCTGTTGGAAGAGTCGTTCGCTCTCGTTCTGAACGTATTTTTGTTGCTACAAAATGCGGACGCCAAATCAATCCGCATGTTAATGAAGGATATACACCAAAAGTACTTCAGAAATTTGTTGAAGACAGCTTAAAAAGAACTGGTTTAGAAACATTGGATTTAATTCAGTTGCATTGTCCGCCTACAGAAGTTTATTATCGCCCAGAAATATTTGAACTTTTTGACCGATTAAAAGAACAAGGAAAAATTCTTAATCTTGGTGTAAGCGTTGAAAAAGTCGAAGAAGCTTTAAAAGCAATTGAATATTCGAATGTAACTACGGTTCAAATTATCTTCAATTTGTTTCGTCAGCGTCCTTCTGAGTTATTTTTCTCGGAAGCCAAAAAGAAAGATATCGGAATCATTGCGAGAGTTCCTTTAGCAAGTGGACTTTTAACGGGTAAATTTGATTCAAAAACAACTTTTGAAACTCAAGACCACCGAAATTTTAATCGCAATGGAGAAGCTTTCGATAAAGGAGAAACTTTCTCTGGAATTGATTACGAATTAGGATTAAAAGCCGTTGAAGAATTAAAAGCTTTATTTCCAGAATCAAAAAATCTAGCAGCAATTGCACTTCAATGGATTTTGAGTTTTAATGAAGTAAGCTGTATTATTCCGGGCGCATCAAAAACAGAACACGTTTTATCGAATTTATCAGTTTATGATACTCCAAAATTAACTTCAGAACAAATTGCTGCAATGAACAAAATCTACAGCGATCTTATTAAGCCTTCTGTTCATCAGGTTTGGTAAATCATATATAATATCTCTTAAGATGTTGAAATTTTTTACGGCTTCAGCATCTTAAAAGACTAAAACTTCTAGGAAAAAATTTCTTACAACTTTTACGCAACCTTTTCTATATTAGCACATCTAATAATAAAACTAATCAAAAAATCATTAACCATGAAAAACCTAAGTTTTATATTATTTGTTGTGTCGCTACTATGCTTTTCTTGTAGCAGTGATGAAACCACTCGAGAAGAAGAATCTGCAAAACTTGAGAAAATGTATAACGAAATTGTAGCGTATTCTCAAATCAATTCAAAAACTTGCACCAATCCAGAAGAATGGGCGTTTACGAAATTCGGCAATTCCAATTGCTCTTCATACATTTTGTACAATAAACAAATAGATGCCGCTGTTTTTCAAAAGAAAGTTGACGAATACATTGTTGCAAAAGGAAAATTTAATGTAAAATGGGGTGTTTTATCTGATTGCATGCCAATGCAAGTACCAGCTTTAATTCCATCTCAAATAGAATGTAAAGACGGAAAACCAGTTATAAAATACGGTCTTCCTGAAAATTAACATCATTTAAGGTTACTAAGGTTTGCAGCAAAATTTTAGTAACCTTAAATTTTTAAACATCAAATTCAATTTTAAACTCCGCACCTTTATTTTTTCCTTCGCTCGATGCGGTCAGTCGTCCTTTGTTTCTTTCAATTATTTTTTTGCACAAATACAATCCAATTCCGGTAGAACCTTCACTTGCAGTCCCTAGTCGGCTCATTTTAGTGAATTTTTTAAATAGTTCTTCAATTTGGTTTTTATCGAATCCCATTCCGTTATCTTTTACGGTTAAAACCAATTTTGAATCTTCAGAAAAGATTTTAACTTTAATTTCATTATCAAAATAAGAAAACTTAACTGCATTGCTGATTAAATTTACCAAAACCTGAACCAAAAGCCCTTCGTCTATTTTCAAGTTAGCTTCGGCACATTCCAGAACCAAATCCATTCTTATGTTTTTATCCAACAATCGCTGTTCTACTTGTTCGTTGATAAAAGGAAGAATCTTAGAAAATGAAACCAACTTAATCTCTTGGTTTACTTTTGCTATTTCATCTTGTTCTTTTAGCAATTTGATGAAATTTTCGATATATCTAAATTGCAGATCCGATTCGCAAATCAATTCAGCCAAATTTGTAACAGATTCCGATGGATTTTCACTTATAATCAATTTCGCTAAACCTTGCGGATTTCCAGCAAAATTCTTCAAATCATGCGAAAGCATATAGATAAGATCCTGTTTTTCATTAATAAAATTTTCGGCTTCATTAATAGATTCCTGAATGTTACACAAAAGCAATCCTGCTTCATCTGTATATTCTGTTGGTAAAGCAGAGAGTTTCCTAGAAGCTCTGTAGTCATCCAAAGCTTTTGAGGCTGTGGCAATTGGCTTTATCAATCTATTTAAAACCAAAAGTGTTATCGCCGTTGCCAGCAATGTCATAATTAAAGAAAAAACAAGAATTGAAGCAGATGATATCTTATGTTCGAAAAATAAAACGAAAAACAAGATTCCGATTAAGGGAATATGAATTCCGATAAAAGCAACAAATAGAAATTTAAAAGCATAACTTTTTTTAAGAAAGCTGATTTGTGAGAGCTTATGATACAACTTCATAAAAAGAAAAAAATAGTAGGTTAATATGTAATTTTATTGGGTTTATTACATAAACAAAATTAACTTTTATACTCAATTAAACTAATATTTTGAAGAATTTCTAAATTTTTTCTAAAATTAAATTTGTAAAAGTTTTCAAAGGCTTATTTTTGCGCTATGGGAAGAAAAAATACAGACAAAATTGTCTTTCATCAAATTCAAGTTCTTGATGCTGGTGCAAAAGGAGTTTCAGTAGCCAAAGCACCTGACGGAAAAGTAATCTTTATTCCGAATGTGGTACCTGGAGATGTTGTAGACGTGCAGACATTAAAGAAAAGAAAAGCTTATTACGAAGGTAAAGCTGTAAAATTTCACGAATTATCTGAATATAGAGTAGAGCCAATCTGCGAACATTTTGGAGTATGCGGAGGTTGCAAATGGCAAAATATGAAATACAGCCAGCAGCTTGCATTTAAACAAAATGAAGTTAAAAATCACTTACAAAGAATAGGAAAAATCGAACTTCCAGAATTTGAAGATATTTTAGGTTCTGAAAAACAGTTTTTCTATAGAAATAAAATGGAATTTTCTTTTTCTAACAGCAGATGGCTTACAGAAAAAGAAATTGGAAGCACTGAAGATTTAGGAAATAGAAATGCCTTAGGATTCCATATTCCTAAAATGTGGGATAAAATTCTTGACATCAATAAATGTCATTTGCAAGAAGATCCTTCAAATGCCATTCGTAACGAAATCAGAGCTTTTGCTAACGAACATAATTTAGCTTTTTTCAATCCGAGAGAACATTCAGGATTATTAAGAACTGTTATGGTTCGTACGGTTTCTACTGGCGAAATCATGGTTTTAATTCAGTTTTTTGAAGAAGATAAAGAAAACAGAGAATTAATTCTTGACCATTTATACGAGAAATTCCCAGAAATTACTTCATTACAATATGTTGTAAACGGAAAACCAAACGATACAATCTACGATCAGGATGTAATTCTTTACAAAGGAAGAAACTACATTTTGGAAGAAATGGAAGGTTTAAAATTTAGTATCAACGCTAAATCTTTCTACCAAACCAACTCTGACCAAGCTTACGAGTTATATAAAATCACAAGAGATTTTGCTGGACTTACAGGAAATGAAACTGTTTACGATTTATATACAGGAACGGGAACAATTGCTCAGTTTGTTTCTAAAAAAGCAAAAAAAGTAATTGGAGTAGAAAGTGTTCCAGAAGCTATTCTTGATGCTAAAGCCAATGCAGAACGCAATAATATTACAAATTGTGAGTTTTTTGTTGGTGATATGAAAGTAGTCTTCAATGAAGCTTTTATTGCACAGCACGGAAAACCAGACGTTATTATTACAGACCCACCTCGCGACGGAATGCATAAAGATGTTGTAGAGCAAATCTTAAAAATCGCTCCTAAAAGAGTGGTTTATGTAAGTTGTAATTCTGCAACTCAAGCACGTGATTTGGCTTTAATGGATGAAAAATACAAAGTGACACGAGTGAGACCTGTAGATATGTTTCCGCAGACTCATCATGTTGAAAATGTTGTACTTTTAGAACTTCGATAAAAAATAAATGAAAAAAATAATCTCTCTTTTACTACTCTTTACTTTTGGCTTATCCAGCTGCGAGAAAGATGATATTTGCGATGCCAATACTCCAACTACACCTAGATTGGTTATGACATTTTATGATATTTCTAATCCGACAAAAACAAAAAATGTGACCAATTTAAAAGTTATTGGTGATGATATGAAAGAGGGAATTGTTTTTAACGAAAGTCTTGCAGAAGACGATTCATTAAGATATGTAACTAGTGGTAGTAAGATATCAATTCCATTAAAGATAACTGACAGTACATCTACTTTCAAATTTATCAATAATTCGTTAAATCCTACATCAATCAATACTGATGTTATTAAATTTAACTACACTACTCAAAATGTGTATGTTTCTAGAGCTTGTGGCTTTAAAACCATTTTTCAGCTAAGAAACACTCTTCCACTTGTACAAACAGATCCAGACGGAGATACTCCTTGGATGGCTGATATAAATATAAAAATCTATAACATTGAATCTGAAGATGAAACACACATTGACGTATTTTTCTAGTCTTTTATTATTGTTTTCAATGTTTTTAGGTCATGCTCAGGATGTGCCGGAGATTTCTAAAAATAAGGACACAATAGTGCCTAAAAAGCCAAAAACAGAAAAAGTTAAACCAGCAACTGCAAAACCAGAAATTCAAGAAACGCTAAAAGACAGCGTTGTAAAAACAGATCGCTACGGACTTCGCGTTGGTGTTGATTTATACAAACTTACTCGCGGACTTTATGATAAAGATTACAAAGGAGTTGAATTTGTTGGAGACTGGCGATTAACTAAAAAATATTATTTAGCAGCAGAATTAGGCTACGAAGATAAAACTACAGAAGACGACCGTTTAACCTCTACAGCTAATGGAACGTACATAAAAGCAGGTTTTGATTATAACTTTTATCAAAACTGGCTTGATATGGAAAACCTTATCACAATAGGATTGCGTGGTGGATTTAGTAATTTTGCTCAAGAATTGCATAGTTATAAAATCTACAATCCGAATCCGTATTGGGGAGAATTGCCTGCAATAGCAACGAACGAAAAATACAGCGGACTTACAGCTACTTGGATTGAAGTTGCGCTAGGATTGAAAGCACAAGTGGTTAAAAATGTATTTGTTGGATTTGGCGTTCAGCTTAAACTTCTGACAACTAATAAAGAGCCTACTAATTTCGAAAACCTCTATATTCCAGGTTTTAACAGAACTTATGATGGAAGTTTTGGAATCGGTTTCAATTATACGGTTTCTTATTTTATTCCTATTTACAAGAAAAAGACAATGGCGTCTGAAACAGCAAAAAAAGAAGAACCTAAGAAGAAAAAATAGTTCTTTTTTAGTTGCTAAGATGCTAAGGTTCTAAGATACTAAGTAAAAAAAAAGCCTCAAATTCATTCTTGAATTTGAGGCTTTTTTATTTTTACGCTACTGAGAAAAACTTAGAACCTTAGTATCTTAGCAACTTAGTATCTTTTTTTCGACAATTGAAAATTAATTGCCGCTTGCGTATGTATTAAAGTCGTATCAAAAATAGGAACACTTAAATCTCCTTCTTTTATTACTAACGGAATTTCAGTACATCCTAAAATAATTCCTTCTGCTCCATTGTTGATTAATTCATTTGCAATTTCCAGATAACGCTTTTTGGTTTCTTCCGATGCAATTCCTCTTCCCAATTCTTCGAAAATGGTATAATGAATAAAATCTTTCACTTCTTCACTCGCAGGAATTATGGCTTCAATTCCTTTTTCTGCAAGTTTGTCTTTGAAGAAATCTAATTCCATTGTGAATTTTGTTCCTAGCAAACCTACTTTTCTAATTTCCTTTTTTTGAATTTCAATTGCTGTTTCTTCTGCAATATGAATTAGAGGAATATCAATAGCTTGTTGTAATCTATCAGCAATTAAATGCATGGTATTGGCGCATAAAAGAATCGCTTCTGCCCCACCCGATTGTAAAACTTCTGCTGCTTTTAAAAGCATATTAAAAGTAGAATCCCAATCGTTAGCATCGTTATTCTTTTTAATATCAGCATAGTTAAAAGAGTAAATCAAACACTCAGAGAAATTAAGTCCGCCGAGTTTTTCATTAATTCCTTTATTAATTAAAGTATAATAATCTGAAGTAGAAACCCAGCTGATTCCCCCAATAAGTCCAATTTTCCTCATATCTAATTTTTACATTATTGAATTTCTTTGATTCCTTTTATAAAAAGCCATTTCATAAAAAGCTTTTCTCCGTCTTTGGTTCTTACAGCTTGAAATTTAGGTCCAATAATAGTTCCAATTACAAATGCTGTCATCGGAATCCAAATTCCAGTTAATCCTGTGTAAGCAGCAATCAAATATCTAAATAAAAGAAAAAGGATTGCAAAAGCTGCTAATTGGTATAAAAAAGCTCGTAGTTGTAGTTTTGACATGTTTTTTTATGAGTTGCTAAGATTCTAAGGTTCTAAGATGCTAAGTTTTTCTCTTAACATTTTGAAATTTAAAATCTTAAAAATTATTATTTTTTGAGTCGCTAAGATGCTATTTTTTCATCCTAAATTAAAAACTTAGAACCTTAGAATCTTAGCAACTTAGTATCTTAAACTTGAAATTTCGTTCTCTTACTTCCTTCGTACATTTCGTATTTTACCAAACGTGCTTCAAGGCTTCCGTTGAAAAGTTTGATTTTTCTTGAAGGTTTTAGTCCTACGAATTTTAAGGCTTCTAGATTGGCTGTAATAAACCAAGCGTTTGTTCCTGGATAGTTTTTCTTTAAAGTATCGCCAATATTTGCGTAGAATCTTTCCATATGAATATCTAAACGCTCATCATAAGGCGGATTGAAAACCATGTGAAGCTTTCCTTCAACTTCTTTTTCAGTATCAAAAAAGTTATCTTCATGAATCGTTACATAATCTTCAAGATTAGCATTTCTAATATTATCTTTTGCTTTACTGACAGCACTTGGCGCTTTATCAAAACCTTTAATAGTATAATGAAACTCTCTAGTCTTTTTCATCAAACTATCTACAATCTTATCAAAAAGATCGTTGTCCCAATCTTTCCATTTTTCGAAAGCAAATTCTTTTCTGTTGATATTTGCTGGAATATTGCAGGCAATCATAGCTGCTTCTGCCAATAAAGTTCCTGACCCACACATTGGATCTAGAAAATGACTTTGCCCGTCCCAACCAGATAATAAAAGAATTCCAGCCGCCAAAACCTCATTGATCGGAGCAATATTCGTAGCCGTTCTATAACCACGCTGATGAAGCGAAGCTCCAGAAGTATCTAAAGCTACAGAAACCTGATCTCTGTCAATATGAATATTTATACGCAAATCTGGATACTGTTTATCAATACTTGGGCGTTGTCCCGTTCTTTCTCTAAACTGATCTACGATCGCATCTTTACATTTCTGAGAAACAAATTCAGAATGATTGAAATAAGTAGAATGTACCGTTGTATCGATTACAAAAGTCTGATTTGCATTTAAATATTTAGACCAGTTTAAGCCCGAAATACCTTTGTACAAAGCCTGCTCATTATTAGCTCTAAAAGAATAAATTGGTTTTAAAACTTTTAGCGCCGTACGCAAAGACAAATTGGCTTTATACATAAAACCTTTGTCTCCTTTAAAGCTTACCATTCTCACACCTTTTTCAACATCCTGAGCGCCAAGTGTGCGTAGTTCTTTTTCTAATATTTCTTCAAAGCCAAAAAAACATTTGGCAATCATTTTAAAATTTTCTTCCATTTCTTTTTCAATTAAAAAAAGCCAATCGCTATATTATTTTATTATACTGGTATAAATACGTATCGAAGCGAAATAGTTATTTTTCGGCAAAAATACACTAAATTTGCCGGACTTTTGAATTAATTGAAATAGAATAAATGTCTGAAAAACATAACGCACCAATCCAGAATCAAGAAGACGACAATCAAAACTGGTATTCTTCATGGTTTGACACGCCGTATTATCACATTCTTTATAAGGATCGTAATTATCGTGAAGCTCAGGTTTTCATGGACAATTTAACGCATTATCTGAACTTGCCTGAGAAAGCTAAAGTATTGGATTTAGCATGCGGAAAAGGCCGCCATTCTATTTATTTAAATCAATTGGGCTACGATGTTTTAGGTGCAGATTTATCTGAAAACAGCATTGCAGAAGCCAGTAAAAACAGCAACGAAACACTTCATTTCAAAGTGCACGACATGCGCGAACCTTTTGAAGAAAAATTTGATGCTATTTTCAATCTTTTTACGAGTTTTGGCTATTTCGAAAGCGACGATGACAATCTAACTACTTTAAAAGCAATTAAAGAAAGTTTATCTGAATACGGTTTTGCCGTTATCGATTTCATGAACGTTCCAAACGTAATTGAAAATCTTGTCCCAGAAGAAGTAAAAACGGTCGACGAAATAGATTTTCACATCAAAAGATACCTTGAAGACGGACATATTTTCAAAGAAATTGATTTTGAAGACCAAGGCAGAAAATATCATTTTACAGAAAAAGTAAAAGCACTAACTTTGAAAGACTTTCAGGATTTAATGGACGAAGCTGGAATTTTTCTTCTAGACATTTTTGGAGACTACAAACTCAAAAAATTCCATAAAACCGAAAGCGAAAGATTAATCATGATTTTTAAATAGGTTTAATCGTTAAACCGTTAATTTGTTTAATCGCTAAACAAACTAACAGAAATTCGATTAAACGATTAAACAAAAAACGATTAAACAAAAAGATGAATTATCTACTACCCTTATTTTCTGTACTTTTAGGATATGGCGTGGCTTTATTTATAAAACCAGAAAACAAAAATAATTTAAAATTACTACTCGCTTTTAGCGGTTCTTTTTTATTGTCGTTGACCGTAATGCACCTTCTTCCTGAGGTTTACGAATCGCACAATCACAGTATCGGAATCTTTATAATGATCGGAATTTTATTCCAGATCGTACTTGAGTTTTTCTCAAAAGGCGCCGAACACGGACACGTTCACGGACATGCAAAAATGTCTCAGATTCCTTGGCTTTTGTTTATCAGCCTTTGCATCCATGCCTTTTTAGAAGGCTTTCCTGTAAGTCATCATCACGGTTTAGCAGTCGGAATTGCCATTCACCATTTACCAATTGCGGTTATTTTAACGACATTTTTCATTAATGCCGATTTAAACAAAAAAGCCATTTTTGCCTTTATGTTGACTTTTGCCATCATGACGCCACTTGGAACTGTAGCTTCAGAATATTTGCCTTTTTTAAGTAAATATTACACCGAAATAACAGCAATCGTAATCGGAATTTTATTCCACATCTCCTCAACAATCATTTTTGAAAGCAGCGAAGGACATAAATTCAACGTTGCCAAAGTTTCTATGATTGTTCTAGGAATTCTATTAGCATTCTTTTTATAATGAAACAATGTGCCAATTAGACAATGAGATAATTTTCTAATTGGCACATTTTCTAATTATCTAATTAACACGCTTTCTCTCCTCTTGATTTCCAAAATTACGTTCCTTTACGTTAATTTTTTTATTTCCAAAATTGTAAATCACAGACAAACGAACAAAACGATTACTTTCATTTTGACTATAAACCTGTTTCACGCCATTTACAACCGAAGTGAAATCTTTTAAATAAGAAGTATTAAAAATATCATTGGCTAAAAATGCAATTTGAAGCGTTTTATTCAACAAATCCTGTTTGAAACCGATATCAAAACTTGAAGCATAACCTATTTCATACAAGCCATTTTTAAAAGGCGAACTGTAATTAAAATCAATTTGTAGTTTCGTGTTTTTCCCTAAAACAAAAGTATTATTTGTCGTAAAATCAATCTGTAAACTATTTGATGGCGTTGCATTTATATCTTTTATAAATTTCGTTTCTGAACCTAAAAAGTACAACGTATTTTCACTCTGCCACCAATCTGCAAAACTCGCCGAATAAGTTTCGCCCAAACCATAATTCAAACCTTTATAATAATTCTCGCGCGTTACAATCTGAGTGTTCGTTTCAGGGTTTGAAGTAAAAACAACTCCATATCCGTTTGTAATCGCATTTACAAAAACACTTGTTCTTAAAACTTCTTTATATGAATGCGCCAATTCAAAATTATCACTAAATGAAGGTTTTAAAAACGGATTTCCTTCAGAATAACTATTACTATTAATATAAACTCTAAACGGATTCAGCAAATCAAAACGAGGTCTGTTGATTCTCTTTCCATAATTCAGACTAAAAGTATTGTTGTCATTTTTCTTGTACGAAGCATAAAATGTTGGAAACAACTTCAAATAATCATTTACATTTTCCTGATTAATGGTTTCTGAAAACCCCGTAGTTTGCGTATTTTCAAGTCGTAGGCCCGCTTGCAGATTCCACTTTTCATTTATTTTCTTGTCTCCGTTAATGTAAACTGCCTGATTATTTTCAGTGTATTTAAATCGATTGGACTGACTAGGATCTAATTCTGGAGTTCCTGTAATTGTATTGTAAAAAACGACATCACTTAAACTGTTTGTAAAACTCATTTTTGCTCCGTAAGACAAATTAAAAGTCTGAAACGGATGCTCCATATCTGCCTTAAAACTCCAGTTATCAATATCTTGATTTGAAATGTTTCTTCCCGCCTGATTGATATCTATAAATTCCATATCTGGATTATAATTGTTCGCAATAAAACCTCTGTCAAATTTTGAATTGTAATTGAAGTAATCCACATCAAAAGACAATTTTCGATTTAAAGAATCTATTTTGGTAATCAAATGCGCATTATAAGTTTGATTTTTAGATCCTTTATCTGTAAAACTTTTATTTAGAGTTACATTCTGCAATTCGTTTTGCGTATTGTACTTTTCGATTTTAATATCCGATCCAAAATCAGGATTATTTCTGTCATTCATAAACTGAAAACCAATCGTTGTACGGTCTGATAAATCATAGTCTAAAGCCAATTTTCCTGAAAAATTCTCGTTTTTAACTTTTGTATCAGCGTTCATTTTTGAAAGTCCGTCAGGAAAATACATGTCTAAATTTTCAGTAGCATTTTTATAGCCTGTTTTACCATTCACACTTGCCGAAAATCTAAACTTATTTTTACTATAGAAGAAATTATCTCTCAAAGTGTAAATTCCGTATTTATTCTGGTCGTAAGAAACTGTTGTCGAATTTTTCCAAGAATCGCGAACTCCTTTTTTCATAATAATATTAATCAAACCTCCTGTTCCATCAGCTTCATATTTAGCTGGCGGATTGCTTATCACTTCAATATTCTTAATATCTGCAGCTGAAATTGATTTCAAGAAATTGTTCAATTCTTCGCCAGTCAATTCAATCAAGCGTCCGTCGATCATAACGCGCGAAGTTCCTTTTCCTAAAATCGTAATCACATCGTTTTTCACTACGACTCCAGGCGCTGTATTAATGGCGCTTAAAGCATCGCCTCCCGTTGTTGTCACATTATTTTCAAGATTGTAAACCAAACGATCTGTTTTCTGTTCGATCGTTTTCTTTTTAGACTGAACCACAACTTCAACCAATTTGGTTTCGTTTTCTTTAAGAACAATAATTCCTAAATCCGTATTTTTTTCTAGCGAAATTTCCTTTTCATAATCGGTAAAACCTAAAAGACTTATTTCAATTTTATAAGAACCATTTTTAAGATTTATTTCGAAAGAACCATCTTCTTTAGTTGTAGTTCCGTCCACAATTTTTCCTTCTTTATTTAGTATTGAAATTTCTGCCCATTCTAAAGATTTGGTTTCGCTAGCTACTTTTCCTTTTAATGTTGATTGTGCTAAACAAAATAAAGGCAATAGTAAAAAGATTAGGAGATTTAGTTTTTTCATGATTTCTAATTTTAACTTGTTCGATTAATTTGAAGCAAAGTTGCCTTAGAAAACTTCCCTACGCGACCGACAAAAAAAAGTCGAACCAATTTCTATTTGAGAAAATGGTTCGACTTTATTAGGCTAGGCGTTCGACTTTTTACAAAACCTTTATTTTCAACTGTTTCTGTAGGCTGTCGGCGTTAAATTGGTATATTTTTTAAATGAAGTATTAAAAGAAGATTTTGAGTTAAAACCAACTTCGTACAATATTTCTAAAACCGTAAGCTGACTTTTTGATTGATCTTTCAAAATATGCATCGCTTTTTGAATGCGATATTCATTCACAAAATCAAAAAAATGCTGATCGATATGATGGTTGATTAAAATAGACAAGTCTCGAACCGGAATAGTAATTTGATTGGCCAATTCCTGAATGGTAAGCGACGGATCGAGAAATGGTTCTTTCTCTGTCATATATTGCTTTAAAGCTGTTATTTGAGTATTAATCAAATCATTTTGTTCATTGACCGCTTGTGGCTTTTCTTCAATTTCTGGCAGAATATCTTTCGTTAAAACTAATTTAGAATTTACACCTCTAAAAAGTTCAGGGTATTTCAATGCTTTCATTATAAACCAGCAAGTTATAAATAATGCTATTGTTCCGACTAATACGTTTGCCCAAAGAAAAACTTCTCTAAAACCGCTGTATCGTAGTACATTTTTTAGAGCTACAATCGAATGTGCTATTAGAAATACACAAGTCATTTGAAAAAGAAATTTATAAGCCGAAATACTTGGGTTGGCGTAATTTTCTAGATAGATTTCTTTGTATTTTTTCAGAATTAAAAGTACACTTACTATATAAAAAATGTATTGAAATTCAATTAAAATCTGAATAAAGTAAATCTCAGACATTTCATTTAATGGACCAATAAAACTTCCTTCATTTATATCTGAATATATTCTAGGAATGAAAATTAAATTGACAATTAGAAAAGGAAGCACGTGAACCAAGTGTTTCCACTTTAGTCGAAAGTCAGAATAACAAACAGATAACACATAAAGGTAGAAAGAAGGCATTCCTAATAAACAGAATGTTGATCTGAAAATCTCTAGGTTTCGATGATCTTCCGTATACAAATACATGAAAAATCCGCTGAGATCGATCGCCGAAAAAATAAAGAAGAAAGCAAATAAACGGTTTGCCAGTTTATTTTCGGTTTTAACGGTTAGCAGAAAAAATGCCATCAGCAAAGAAACGAAAACAGAAATTCGGGCAATTCCCTCTAATAAAACTAATTGATCCATCTATCTTTTTATATTAAACAAATATAATATTTTCGTTTTTGTAACAAAGCCTCATCGGAATCGTCTTTGTAGAGAAAAAATAGAAGAAAAAAATTGATTATAAATCTTTGAGACTTTGCAAGATTGAGATAAAATATATTAATTTTGACGAGTCTAAATAACGATAAAATGACATTTACGAAAACTACTGAACAAGCCTCAAAATATGAACATTTAGAGAAGATGTCTGTTCATGAATTGTTATCAAATATAAACCAAGAAGACAAAACTGTGCCTTATGCAGTCGAGAAAGCTTTGCCACAAATAGAAGCTTTGATTCCGCAAATAGTTGCAAAGTTGAAGTTAGGCGGAAGATTGTTTTATATTGGAGCAGGAACTTCTGGCCGACTTGGTGTTGTTGATGCTTCAGAATGTCCGCCGACTTTTGGTGTTCCTTTTGATTTAGTAAATGGCATTATTGCTGGTGGCGACACAGCAATTAGACGTGCTGTAGAAAACGCAGAAGATAACCCAACACAAGCTTGGATTGATCTTCAAAATCATAAAATCGATTCTAATGACGTTGTAATCGGAATTGCCGCTTCGGGAACAACTCCTTATGTTATCGGCGGATTAGAAACTTGCAACCAAAACAATATCATTACGGGTTGTATTACTTGTAATGCTGGAAGTCCGTTGGCATTGACGGCACAATTTCCTATTGAAGTTGTTGTAGGTCCAGAATTTGTAACAGGAAGTTCAAGAATGAAAGCTGGAACTGCACAGAAACTAGTTTTAAACATGATTTCGACTGCAGCAATGATTCAGCTAGGAAAAGTAAGAGGAAACAAAATGGTCGACATGCAGTTAAGCAATGTGAAACTGGTTGATCGTGGCGTAAAGATGATTATGGATGAAATTCCCGTTTCTTACGATGAAGCTTCTGGATTATTAAAAAAATATGGCAGCGTAAGAAATGCTGTCGACAATTATAAAAAGTAAAAGGTTTTCTGGTGATTTAACCGCAAAGCACGCTAAGATTTACGCAAGGTTCGCAAGTTTTTTTGACAAAGCTTTGCGACCTTTCTGCTTTATTTAAAATTTATAATGTAAAAAAACTTTGCGACCTTTGCGTTTAAATACAAGTCAAACAACTTGAAACAAAAGAAACTTGAAACTTAAAACAAACTAATGGCAACAAACAGACAATTATTAGGAAAAGGAATTAAATATTTAACAGGTGCTCTACCTTTAATGTTTATTGGACCAACATTGATCTATAACGCATTTCAGAATCAAGGCAATAATTGGCATTATTTAGTTTTAGCAATTGGAATTATAGCTTGCCTTAGTTCGATGTTGCTGAGTTTTTTAGGCTTGAAAACTATTGTAAAAGGTATATTTAATGACTAATTTGTATCTTTACTAAAACTCTTTGTCATGGATATACAAGCAGAAATTAATTGGATTCATCAAGAAATTGATAAAGTAAAAGATCCTTCTTTTGTAGAAAAGCTAAAACATCTTTTACAATCTATCAATAATACCGCTATTGATTCGGATGCAGCTTATAATTTAGATATCGAAAATGCTTTAGAAAACATAAAAAAAGGCAATTTCTATACTGAAGATGAAGCGAAAGAAATAGCAAAAAAATGGGGAAGAAAATAATCTGGTCGAAAAACGCTTTAGATCAATTAGAAGACATTCATTTTTACATTTTCTTTGAAAGCAAATCACTTAAAATCGCTGACAAAGTAGTTAATACAATCTTTGATAGCACTGAGATTTTAAAAACAAAACCTGAAATTTATAAACTCGATAAACAAAAAACCAACAATGATGGTTCTTTTAGAGTTTATTCTGTTTATGATTATGGAATCTCTTATCAAGTAACGGAAGAAGTTATCTATATTCTTCGAGTACGCCACAATGCTCAAAAACCCAAAAAACACTCATGGAAGCTTTAATTCACATTCAGAAAACATTTGAGAAAGTTGTTTATATCGATAAAAAAATAAACAATCGCGAGTTTGAAGATTGTGTTTTTAAAAACTGTGATTTCTCTAATAGCAATTTCAATTCTAATACTTTCTTAGATTGCGAATTTATCGACTGCAATCTCTCAATGACGAGTTTAGCAGGAACGAGTTTAAAAAATGTTACTTTTAAAAACTGTAAACTTTTAGGAATTGCATTTAATGAATGTGACGATTTCCTTTTTCAAGTTTATTTTGATGAATGTGTTTTGGATTACGCTTTGTTTTCGAATAAAAAAATGCCAAAAACCAAATTCATCAATTCTTCTGTTCGCGAAGTAACTTTCATTGGAACCAATTTAACGAGTTCTGTTTTTGATAATTGCGATCTTGACGGAGCTATTTTTAATGAAACTCAATTGGCTTCTGTTGATTTTAGAAGTGCTTACAATTACAAAATAGACCCTGAGTTTAATCCGATGAAAAAAGCACAATTTTCTACTGATGGAATTGTCGGATTATTAGATAAATATGACATTAAAATTGTATAGTTATGAGTGCTGATCAATCTTATCTTGAAAGCGTTAAAAAACAGTTTTTATATTATAAAATGCTTGGCGAAAAAGCCATGGATCAGCTTGAACCTGAACAGCTTTTTATTTCTGTAAATGAAGATACAAACAGCATTGCTACAATAGTAAAACACATTTCTGGCAATATGCTTTCGCGTTGGACTGATTTTCTAACTTCTGATGGAGAAAAAGAATGGCGAAACCGAGATGCTGAATTTGAAAATGATTTACAATCTAAAGATGAAGTTTTGGAGCTTTGGAATAAAGGTTGGAATTGTTTGGAAAATGCTCTTGAAAACTTAAAACCAGAACAACTTTCGGATATTATTTATATCAGAAACGAAGGCCATACGGTTATAGAAGCCATAAATCGTCAATTGGCACATTATCCTTATCATGTTGGGCAGATTGTTTTTTATGCCAAACAATTGAAAAACAGTGAATGGAATAGTTTATCGATTCCAAAAAACAAATCGGGAAATTATAACGCTGAAAAGTTTGCCAAGGAAAAAGAAATCAAGAACTTTACAGACGACGAATTAAAAAGATTGAAATGATAGAATATTATGCAAATTTTGGTGGGACATGTTGGTGGATTTTAGTCAAATTCTGTAGAACAAATTTAACCGAAGAGCAGAGTCCTAAAAACAAAAAACGAAATTTACTTTTTGTAACTTTTCTAACTCTTGTAATTTTCTTTTTATTCTTTAATTAAAAAAAGTTCTTCTGAAAACCAAAGCCCCAGCCCTGATGGAAGCGGCATCCTTTTGTGGTGGGGTTCACCACAAAAGATACAGCGGACAGCAGGATTAGCTCCTTAAAAAACAACTTATTTAAAATGAAAAAAATACTATTCTTATTTCCTATTTTGGTTTTAGCATCGTGCTATAATGCAGAACACAATTGCAAGGATTTTAAAACTGGAAAATTCAAATTTGAAACAGATGTCAATGGCGTAAAAAAAACAACTTATTTTGAGCGTAAAGACGATATCGAAATTGAAACCTACGAAGGAAAAACCGATACTGCGACAATTCGTTGGGTAAGTGATTGCGAATATGTTTTGCAAAAGAAACATCCTAAAAATATGGCTGAAGAAAAGGCAATCAGTATGAAAATTTTAACGACTTCTAAAGATTCTTATACTTTTGAATTTGGTTTGGTTGGTTCTGAAGAAAAACAACGAGGTACGGTTTATAAAGTAGAATAAACTTAATATATAATATTGAAAGCTCCAATTATGGGGCTTTTTTTATGGCAATTTTTTTAAGCTTCAAGCATTCTCTTATAAACTCTCGCAAAGACGCAAAATCGCAAAGTTTAAAACTCTTTGCGTCTTCGCGTCTTTGCGAGATTAAAAATTACAAGTTTTAGCTAAAAAATAAACTTTAGTGTTTATTTCACGTTTATGTTTTTAAATAGTATTTTTAAAATCTAATCTAACCCAATGAAAAATACCATTTCGCAGAGAGTTGCCGATTTTTTAAAGAATTATCCGCCGTTTAATTTTCTTCATCAGAGAGACTTAGAAAAGCTTTCTGAGCAGATTTCTATTATTTACAAAGAAAAAGATTCAGTTATTTTTGCTGAAAATGACAAAACCCACGATTCTTTTTATGTGGTTCATAAAGGAGCTGTTGCGCTTAAAAAAAGCACTAAAAATACTGTTTTAGATATGTGCGATGAAGGTGATATTTTTGGATTGCGTCCGTTATTGGCGCAAGAAAATTATATCATGGAAGCGGTGGCTCACGAAGAAAGTATTTTGTACGCTATTCCGATTGCTGTTTTTAAACCTTACGCGCTTGAGAATAGAAATGTTGGTAATTTCTTGATTGAAAGTTACGCATCGAATACGCGAAATCCGTATTCGGATATTCATAAAGATAAACTGTATGGTGATGATGATCAACTGAATGAAAATCTGCATTCTAGCAATCATTCTTTTGACTTAGCTCCTATAAAATATTCAAAAAAAATTGTGACTTGCAGTCCGTCAACTACGGTAAAAGAGATTGCAAAAATCATGAGTAAGAAGAAAGTCGGTGCGATTTTGATTGTTGACGAAATGCTTCCAATTGGTATTTTGACAGACAAAGATCTTCGAAATAAAATTGTTACTGGAGATTTTCCTATCGAAACAACTGCCGAAACGATAATGACAAAACCTGTTATTACGTATTCTAAAAAAATGACGGTTACAGAGGCGCAAATGGCCATGATGAAAAGCAACATCAGCCATTTATGTTTGACGAAAGATGGAACGGTAAACACAAAAGCTGTTGGAATTTTGTCTAAACATGACGTAATGGTTGCGCTTGGAAATAATCCAGCGGTATTGATAAAAGCCTTAAAACGAACTAAAAAAATTAAGGAAATAAAGCCAATTCGTAATCAAATTATGCAATTGTTGCAAGGTTATTTGGATCAAAATATTCCGATGACTTTAATTACGAAAATCATCACGGAACTTAACGAAGCCTGTACTAATCGTGTGATCGAAATTTGTTTAGAAAAAATGAGCAGTCCGCCACCTGTGAAATTCGCTTGGCTTGCTCTTGGCAGTCAAGGTCGAGGAGAACAAATGTTGCACACCGATCAAGATAATGCGATTATTTATGAAAATGTAAATGAAGTTTTTAGAGATGAAACCAAAGTGTATTTTCACAAATTTGCCGGTCTTGTCAATAAAGGACTTTTCGAAATTGGATACGATTATTGTCCTGCTGAAATGATGGCTTCGAATCCAAAATGGTGTATGAGTTTGGACGAATGGAAAAGCCATGTGCATCATTGGATTACAAATCCTGGTAAAAATGAGGTTTTATTGTCGTTTATTTTCTTTGATTATAGTTTAACTTACGGAGATACCGAGGTAGCTAATCAATTGTCTGATTATATTTTTGAAGATTTAAAAGCAAATCCGATTTTTTATATGCATTTGGTGAGCGGTGCTTTGCAAAGCCCTTCTCCTACTGGATTCTTTAGACAGTTTTTGGTTGAACAAGACGGAGCCAACAAAGATAATTTTGATATTAAACGAAGAGCTTTAATGCCTTTAACAGACGCCGCGCGCGTTTTGATTTTATCCCATTCTGTTAAAGGAATTAGCAATACAGCGGAACGTTTTGAGAAATTGGCGGAACTGGAGCCTAACAATAGTGAGTTGTATTTATCCTGTTCGTATTCGTTTAAAGCTTTGTTGAAATTCAGAACGAAACAAGGTCTTCTGCATCACGATTCTGGCCAGTTTATCGAATTGGAATCTTTAACCAAAATGGAAAAAATTAAACTGAAACGTACTTTTAAAACCATTAAAGAACTTCAAGAACTTATTTCTGTACGTTTTAATATCTCAAATCTAGTCTAATGAGTTTATTCAATTTTTGGAAAAAAGAGGAAAACAATCTATTTGATGAAAACATCACGATTGAAGAAACTCGTTTTGTGGTTTTAGATACTGAAACAACTGGTTTTGATTATGAAAATGATCGTATGTTATGTATTGGAGCATTAGTACTTCAAAACGGAATTATTTCTGTTCAAGACAGCTTCGAAGTGTATTTAGAACAAGATCATTACGATAAATCGACAGCTCAAATTCACGGAATCCTGAGAGATCTTCTTATTAAACGTCCGACAGAAATGGAAGCTTTACAGCAGTTTCTAGATTTTCTAGGAGACTCGATTATCATTGCACATCATACTATTTTTGATGTTACGATGATTAATAAGGCTTTAGAAAGAAATGGACTTCCGCATTTAACCAATAAAAGCTTAGACACAGCTTTTTTATATAAAAAGACTTTAATTCAATCTCATTTATTTGAACGAAAGGATCATTACACTTTAGACGATCTTGCAGACAAATTTGATATTTCCAAGAAAGATCGTCACACTGCATTGGGCGATGCCTACATCACAGCTATTGCATTTCTTAAGATTGTAAAGAAATTGAGAGAGAAAAAAGCAGTTAGTTTAAACCAACTTTTTAAATTTTAAGATTTTTTTATGAATCTTAAATTTACATTTCATGTTGATAATTTACTATTTAGTAATATAAGACTTATAAAAATTAGCGAAAAAGAAAAATAGCCATAACATGTATTTTGTTTTTGAAAGATAGCTTTGTTCTAATCAAAAAAACACAAAAACAATTATGAAAGCTAACTTTTTAAAATCAATTACCTTGCTTGGAATTGCAGGTCTTTCTGTAATGAGCTGTAATGATGACGACAACAAAAATTCGAATCCAGTCAATACGGCTATCGATTTTACATCACAATCAAAAACTCCTGCTTTTGTGTATGCCATGTCAGGATTTGAAAACCTTAAAATCAGCACTTTAATTAGTAGTGAAGATGTATTGCCAGAATCTCCAACATTTATTTACGGAGCACAGCCAGACGGTGCTGGATTAATGAAAGATCCAAATGGAGATGGCTATATCATGATTACTAACCACGAAATTATACAATCAGTTTCTAGAGTTTATCTTGATAAAACTTTTAAACCTGTAAAAGGAGATTACATTGTAGATGCAGTCGGCGGTATGACGCGTTTGTGTTCTGCAACTTTAGCTACTCCAGAAATTCACGGTTTCGGGCCTCTTTTCTTGACAGCGGGAGAAACAAATCAGGAAAGTATGGTTCACGGAATTAATCCGCTTGGATTAACAACAGAAAAAAGCAGAAAAGACAGAATTTTGCCTGCTCTAGGTAAAGCAAGTATGGAAAATGCTGTTCCGTTAACGAAAGAAGCTTATCCTGGTAAAACTATCATCATGATTGGAGAAGATCAATCGTACACTACTGCTCATGCAAGTGCGGGACAATTGATCATGTATATGAGTTCTACTGTTGGAGATCTTTCTAATGGAAAATTATATGCCTTGAAAAGAAATGATGGAAATCAGGTAGAAACTTCAATCACACTAAACAATTCGTATCCAGTAACTTTTGTTGAAATTCCAAATGCAAAAAACCTTACTGGTGCTGAAATCAATACTACAGTAAATGCTGCAGGTGCTATTCGTTTTTCAAGAGTAGAAGACGTAGATTATAGAAAAGGAAGCGCAAGCAACAACAGAGAAATCTATTTTACTGCAACAGGTCAAGCTGTTGGAGGTAGTACTCCTGTTGATGGTTATACAATGTGGGGAAGAGTTTATAAATTGAAAATGGATGCTACAGATCCTTTAAAAGGAACTTTAGAACTAGCTGTTGAAGGTGACAGTACTCCAGGAACTGGAATGATCAACCCTGACAACCTTTGTGTTACAGAAAACTACGTTTATATTCAAGAAGATGGTGATAGCTACTATACAGAAGCAAAACACGATTCTTATGTATGGCAGTATAATATTGCAACAAAACAAAATAAGCCTTGGTTAAATATGAACCACAAAAGAACAGATACTGCTTGGAATACTTTATACAATCAGACTGGAGAAACAAAACTTGGAAGCTGGGAATATGGTGCTATGCAGGACATTTCAGATGTAATTGGTGTTCCAAATACTTTTGCATTAAATATACACCCGCACACTTGGCAATTGGATAAATTCAAAAATGCTGATGGTTCAGGAACAACTTCAAATAAAGAAGGCGGGCAAACTGTTATTATTAGAAATGTAGAAAGATAGTATTTACAACCTTAACAACTTACGACCCTTATTTTTTAAATAAGGGTTGTTTTCATTTAAAAATATGATGAAATCTAAATACTATATTTTACTTTTCTTAGCCGCATGTTTCCTCTTTTCATGCAAAAAAAATGAAGTCTCTACAACCAGTTCTGTAAAGCAAGATTTAATTATTGATTTAAATAAATTAAACAACGAAATTGTACATTTTCAAAAATTAGTCAGTAATAATAAATCACAGAAAGAAATTGTAGAACAGTTTAAAAAATCCCGTTTAGCTTATAAGAAAGTAGAATGGGCAATTGAATATTTTATGCCCGATATTGCCCGATTTATGAATGGCCCAGCTTTGGATGAAATGGAATTGGAAGAAAACAAGTCTTTTGAACCACATGGCTTCCAAGTAATTGAAGAAATAATCTATCCGGAATATAATATTGCAGATAAAGATAACGTAATCAAGGAATCAAAAATTTTTCAATCGAATATAAAACAGGTTCAAAACATTTTTGAAGTTATCACGATTAGCGATAATCACATTTTAGATGCTGTTCGCCAAACCGTTTACCGTGTTATAACATTAGGAATTACGGGTTTTGATAGTCCGATATTACAATCTTCTATTTCTGAAACTGGAGAAAGTTTAATTTCGGTCTTAAAACCGATGGAATCAATTAATTCCAATAGTAAAACATTGGAAGAATTGAAAAAACTAACACGTTCAGCACAAAAGTATTGTGAAGAAAACAACAATTTCAACACGTTTAACAGAGCTATTTTTATTACGGAATATTTGAATCCGATTTCGAAGAAAATCAAAACTTTCCAAAAAGAAGAAAATATTAAAAACGTAAATAAAACAAGTCCGTTAAAACCAGAAATTGAAACTTTGTTTGATAAAGATGCTTTTGATGTAAATGCGTTTGTACTTTCTCAAGAATATAATTTTACAGCAGACAAATCAAAATTGGGCGAAAAATTATTTTATGACACCAATCTTTCAAAAAACAACAATAGAAGTTGTGCAAGCTGTCATAATCCAGAAAAAGCATTTACTGATGGTTTAAAGACAAATGTTTCGTTAACGGGATCAAATCTTGCTAGAAACACTCCTACTTTAACCTACGCTTCTCTTCAAAATGCTCAATTTTGGGATATGCGTCAGTTAGATTTGGAAAAACAGAGTGTTGATGTTATTCAGAACAAAGATGAAATGCACGGTTCGATGGATGATATTCATGCTAAGATTCTATTGAACAAAGAATATCTCGCTCTTTTCAAAAAAGCCTATCCAAAAACTGCAAAACCAGAAGCTTGGCAAATTCAAAATGCAATTGCAAGTTATGTACGTTCTTTAAACGCTTTCGATTCGAGATTTGACGAATATATGAGAGGAAATAAAAATGCTCTGAATAATGAGGAAATTGAAGGAATGAACCTTTTTATGGGGAAAGCAAAATGCGCCACCTGCCACTTTACGCCTTTGTTTAACGGAACTGTTCCTCCAAGCTATTCTAAAAGTGAACATGAAGTTATTGGAACTCCTCAAGATGCTTCTGGCAAAAAATTAAGTCCAGATCAAGGACGTTACATATACAATAAAATGCCTCAATTGGTTGGTGCTTTTAAAACTCCAACAGTCAGAAACGCAGCCGTAACAGCTCCTTACATGCATAATGGCGTTTTTAAAACGTTAGAAGAAGTCGTTGATTTTTACAACAAAGGTGGCGGACAAGGTTTAGGTTACGAAGTCGAAAATCAAACATTGCCTTTTGATGAACTTAAGCTGACTAAAAATGAAGAAAAAGCTTTAGTAGCTTTTATGAAAACACTTACGGATAAAAAATACCAGTAAAAACCAAAATAGATTTCAGCAAATCAAAAACGCCAGAACTTTAAGTTTCTGGCGTTTCTGTTTTATTTAGTTTTCTATAAAAAGACGATACGGAAATACGTTTGAAGATCTGTTTTTTAAGTTCTTCATAAAACTCTCACACAAGTAATCCCATTCTGTTGCCGATAAATACTCTTTTTCAATCGGATTCACTTTTAAATGAATATCTACAGTTCGGCTAAAACCTGCCTTTACCGAGATTTCTTTTCGTGTTCCTTTTTCTATCTTAATATCTAAAATACAGCTTTTAAAATGATTAAATCCAAACGCTTTTATATCTGCAAACGTTACAATTCTTCCACGAGTCAGCAAAGCGTTACGATAGGCTAAAATTCTGTCTTTATTATTTTGCTTGTTCATTCCGCCAACAGTATTGGTAATCAATATGGCTTCTTTACTTACAAACTGCATATCTTCTTTGGTTTCTAAAACAGTTCCAGCTTTTATGTCATTCCCTTCTTCTGCACAAGTAGACCAATAATGTATTGAAAATGATTTTCCTAATGACTCATCAAACTTAGGCTTAATCATTAAATAAGGATCATTATTCTTAGAAAAGCTACTTTCTTTGGCCTGCTGTTCTACAGAAGCTAAAAGCTGATTGATTTCAACCAAAGAACTGTTCATAAAATCTTTTCCTAAACCTGCAAAAGAAGAACTTTCATCTTTTAACAAGTCTAATACATTTTGAAGCAATTCTGATGCACTTCTAGAATCGAATCTGGAAACCCCACCTGTTCGTAATACTGCATTTCCTTCTTCAATAACACCGTCTTTAAATTCCTTTATTTCGTAGTGATTATTAAACCCATCGATAACCGTATCAACATCCAAATAGATATTATTATCTGTTTCTAATGCGATGTACGACAAGAAATTACCAAGCGTTTTATTTATGATATGCTTCTTTTTGTTTATAACAGGAAAGCAATTTGCCGTAAAAGAAACATTATCTAATATTTGAGGAATTAAAGATTCTGGAAAAACCATTTTTACCCAAATAATAGGATTATCGTTCCTATTTGTTATCGCTTCAAAACATTTATATTCTTCACCATATTGATTAATAGGTTTATGTTTTAATGCTCCTTTTAGTGTATAAAAATTATCAAAATAATACTCATTTACCTCCTGCATTATCTCGCTCAAGTGCGTGTAATTACGATTTATAATACTTTCTATATCAATATTATGTATAGGAACATTATATCCTTCTTCTACCGTGATTTGCACATCATCCTGAAAACACTTCATTTGTTTCAGGTAATAATGAAACATTTCTTTTTGATGCGTATTTTTAATGTCTATGTACAGCATTAAATCTTCCAAATCCAATGCTTTTGGATTTTTTAATTCAATTCCCATAAACACGATACCAGACGGAAGAGAATGTTTATAATCACGAATCGAATCTTTATAAAAGAGATTCGAAATTTCGAATAAGTTTCTCTCGTACGCTATATACTTTACCTCAGCAGAAGATAATTTCACTTCTAATGTTGGAGAAAGCGCAATTTCTTTGGTTATTGGAGCTAAAGGATTATAAATATTATGAATTCTTCGACTTGCCGACATTTGATTCTGCAATGAAACTTTCATATTATTATCTATCGGCAAAGCATGCAAAATGGCTCTTGCCGGCTTTACTCCCGCTGTAACTTCTGGAAACATGATATCTAAAACCCTTTCTACTACACGGGTTTTCGAATCTTCAAGTTCATGGGCTACTTTTTCTAACTCATAAGATAATGCATTAAGCATCATTGATACCACAGGATCAAAAGATGTTTCCATCTCAACATCTGAAAAGCCCCATGATCTAGCTGCTCTTTTTAGCACTCTGTCTTTTATTCGATCTTGTCTCATTGTTTATTATATTATTGACTAAGAAATCTGTTTAAACTAAATAAGATATTATTTGAAAAGTTTAAATTTAGTTTTCAATATAAATACTCTTTACTAATTTTTCTTTGCTAATCTTCCAAGAATCCGATTATTGTCTAAGAACCATTGGTTATTTAAATTCTGAAGTTTTATGTGCTCTCTCGAACTCGCAAATGGTCCTGGATTTTGTTGAATTATTTCGATGGAATTTTCTTCAACCTTAGAAATAATTGCAACGTGACCATAAGGATTAAACAATGATTTATTATAAATTATAATGTCATTTTCTTTTGGTTTTTCTTTACTTGGATTTGAAAATTGAATTAAGTTTCTTTTTTCATTCACTTTTCCATCCTCAACCATTTTATCATAAAAATCGACAGCATTTCCATACGAATCAGGCATTTTATGTTTTAGATATTGATAATAATATCTTTTAATAAACTCCACGCATTGGTATTTCATTCCCAAATTATAGCCATCATCAGTCAGATTTCTACCTGTCGAGTTACCTACACCTCCATTGTAATATACATTTACACCGTTTAGACTATCAATTTTTTCACCAATAAAATGATTCGAATTCCAGTTGACTTTTTTTATAATGACTACAACAGCATATATTAAAATTAATACACTAATGGAGATTATAATTATTTTCTTCATGTTCTAGATCAATAATTAAATGGCCTTATCACCAAGATTTGCTGCCCAAGATTTAGATTCTATAACTGGATAATTTGGTGTTTTTATTTTCAATGAATTGTTATTCTTTTTAGCTTTTTTGTAATTATCATACACACACTGATAGTTTGGCATATACGCTTTAGTTGATCCAAATGTAAAAGTATAAACAGGCACAAAGCAAGTCAGATAACTAGAATCTACAAAGGTATATTCATACTCTAATTTTTCCAGAAACTCTTCATTTGTAAGTTTCTTAAATTGATCTGACAGATTTACCCTTTCGTTTTCTGTAAAACCTTTTACATTTTTAACTGCCCATTCAGGAAGTTCTTTTTTTATACTTTCTATTTGATTATTAGTTAATGCAAGTGGTAACTTTTCCTTTATCAATGTTTCGCTGATACACTCACAATCCTCATTTTTAATTTTATCATTTATTTGAACAGGTGTATTTCCCCAAATTTCATAAGTACCATTTTCTGTTCTGCATGACATATTTTTAAGATAGTACTCGTTGAGCAAAAAGTACCCAAAAATGATAATAATAATTAAAACAATTGCTTTTTTCATGTTTACATTGGCTTAAAAGTTTGCATTTCAGGTGGTACTCCGTCTGGCGATGGTGCAGCTTTAACATTGTGTCTTGCCCCGTCTGGATCAAAAAGTGCGCCATCAACTTTTTCCATATTCGATTCTATGTCTTTCCAATCATTCCATCTTTTTATTTCTTCTGCTGTTAATTTATACTTAGCATTCAACAAATGAGCATATATATCACCACATCTTACTTTGTTAGGTTTTATGTTTTTATCCCCTTCACGTATTTTCATATAGTCAGAAAAACATAATTCATCTTTTGTAAAGAGGGTTTCTTCATAATCGCTTCTTCTCAAATAAGCATAAACAATTGCTTTTGTCTGATTAGAAATTTTTTGTGCAATACTTTGCGCAGAATACAATGGCATTTGAACAGTTTCAAACTCATCATGAGATATAGGAATTCCTGTTGTAGATACTCCTAATGGGGTTGATTTACTGAGTTGTTTTTTATAAACTGATTCATCTATATCTGGATTTCCTAATCCTGTCCTACATGCGAAACTATAAATATGTGAATCCCTATCAAAAGCATCTTTGTTTAATTTTAAAACTTCTTCTTCTCCAAAAGAATAGTCTGAAGTATCATTATATAGTCCCATTCCTAAAGCAATTTGACCAACTAATCCATGACCGTAAAATAAAAGTTGTCTTACTTTGTAATTTTTTCTTTCTGTCGAAATTTTATCCTTTTTAGTTTTGTCTCCAGTATTGATATAATTGATTATTTCCTGAGCGCTCTCGACTTCAAAAAACTCTCCTCTATATAAATTTATAACGGCATCTTTAACTGCTTTTAATTGTTTTGGCTTATAACCGTCTTTACACATTAATACAGAAAATCGAATATCCTTGTTCATTTTTATTCTTCTAATAGCCTGAAGAGCAAACATCATTTTACTACCTGGCCCAACATCCTTAAACAATACCGGCATACCATCACTTCTGTGATTTTGAGTTCCAATTACAATAATATGTTGCAATGGTTTCGCTGCTAATTGTAGATCAACACTTGCTGAATCATCTGCTTTTTGGTAAAAAGCATACATTTTTGCTTTTTTAAAACTTTGATTGAATTTAAAGGAAATTATTATTTTTTCTCCTTCCAGTTTATGAAGAGATGCCGTACCAAGAATAATCTCCTTCGAATTTTCATCTAATTTTACAGCCCACTTTAATAGTGTAAGCTCTGTTTTTGTTGGTTTTCTACTAGGTGTAGCTTTAAAAACGTAAGATGTTCCTAAATTAATTTTCTCAACTAATTTACCTTTATCATCAAATGGGCCTTCAAGTTTTTTTATACGAATGTCTGTTGGAGGTTTCCTATCAGTATTTTTATCGTAGTTCACTCCCTTTTCTCCGTTTTGAACGATTTTATTTGAAGACTGATTTACTATTTCAGCTGCATCGTCTCTAATACTCCCCGATGCATTATCTGAAAAATTGTTGGCCAATATCGTTATTTTCCCCATAAATTATACATTTAAAAGATTTTTCTATTGCACTGATGTGAGCATCTCGCTCATACGCTCAATTTGAATTATTCTTAACAAAATATCACAAGCGGGACGCTAACGTCAGCAGGAGATCACCAAATATTGACAATGTTTGCATACATAACACGTGGTGCTTTATTTTGTTTTGTAAGAAAATTTAAATATTTTATCATATTTTAGACTGTATGCATTAATAATGATACTATCTATACATTCTTTATATGGTAATATTTTTTCTAATCGAGTATAAACTGTATGAGAATAATTTAGAATTTTTTCTTGTGTTTCAATGCTTTCGCTACAAATATTCAATTTGACTCTCTGCGAAATTTTTAAATTTTGACAATTTTCAAGTTTATGACTTGAAATTAATTCTATATAGGTATAACTTCCTCCTTCGGTCTCTTTAATTAAAATATCTTCAATTTTTTTTAATTCTTTAGATAGTTCTTGTTTTGGTTCTCTTTGATTCCCATAAGTCATCAGATTAGCATAAAAAAGAAATCCTATTACAAGTAGAGATAAAAAAACAAGTAATATTTTAAGTTTATTCCTCATTCTGAATTTATTTTATTTTAATAATTGGAGAACAGTTAAAAGTAAGATATTCATTGCCTATTTTATAAAACAAGGTTTTATTAGCAGCTTAAATTTGTTGTTTGCCTGAATATACTTTTTTGTCATATTCACCTATTGCTTCAAAAGTTTTTACATTTTTCAAATCCGCTATTCTTTTAAAAACATCTGTACTATTTGTCCAGCCATTCACTCCTGACCATCCTGCATTTTGTTCGATTGAAATACCAGATTTTTTCACGCCTTTTATGGTATGCTCATTAGTTACCCAATCTACTACAGCATAATATTTTCCCTATCTCTTAAATTTAAAATATTTCAGATCTGACATAAGAGGGTGGTATATTGAACTAAAAAAATGTATTGTAGTTGATAACTTGGAATAGTTGTCCAAGCATCTCGCTCGTTGCGCTCAATTTAAACTATTCTTAACAAATATCACGAGCGAGATGCTCGCGCCAATGAGGGATATACCTCAAATAGATTATTTAAAAATGATTTTCATTACTTGAAAGCCACTCTTTCCATTCAATATTACAGTTGTATTTTTCTAAATATTTATCTTTAGACAACGTGTCCAATGTTTTCCAATAAGGAATCCAATATTTTATTGAGTAATCTTCCTCAATACCTTGATTCCATCTAGGACTACCATCAAAAATATCTGGAAAAACAACCCAAGGAGGCAATAACTCTTTTTTGGGACTAAAAAAATCTGTCAAGAGATCTTTTGTCATTTTATCGTCTATAAAAAACTCTATATAATATAACTTTTCATTTATTCTATTGAGCTTCAATTTAAATTTATTAGACATCTTTATCTTGTCAATAAAATAAAGCTTCAAATTCTCAATATTAATAGCATGATTTGATTTTAAAAAATCATCATACGTCTCTGCATTTAGATAAAATCCCTTATTGTATTTATAAAATAATTTAAACATTCTATTTTAATTTTCATCAATATAATCTGCAATCCAATCTGCTCCAAAATATCCTGCTGTCCCAAAGAAAATACTACCAATGGCTCCACTAATTAGAGCTCCTGGCCCTGTCTCAATTCCTATTGCCACACCTGTAGCTGCTCCGATTTTAGCCCCAGCAATAGCTCCTCCCCATCCACCAACTTGGCGAATAGTTTCCGCAGCAATAGGTTTAATAGAATTTTGTTTGAATGATTTCTCACTTGCTTTTTCCAACTCATATGCCGTTATAACAATGCCAATTATATTAACTATCCTCAATCCCTTTGTTATTTTCATCGAAACTGGAGACTTAATGGCATTAGCTGGGACATGTCCTTCTATTAAAGTTTCTCCCTCAACATTTTGTACAGCATTAATCACCTTTTCCAACCTAGCTTTTGCTTGAGGAGTAGGTGCTTCATTTTGTAATCTTTTTAAGTCAGCAACTATATCTTCGGTAGAATGAATTTCACACCCTGCTTCTATAGCTTTTTTAATATCAATATATTGAGGAGTTCCGTTAATATTAGGTGCTCCCTTTGGCAATGTACTTCCTGATAAAAATCTACTTTGATTTAATCCTGCAGCATGCTCTCCTATAGTAATATTTGATTTCATATTTGGTGGAGTCATACCAAATTTCTCATACATATTACCATTAACAAACTCAATGATTTTATCAGGCCTTGGAACAACGACTTTTCTAACTATTTTTCCAGAAGGAAGTAACTCATCAGCAATTATAAAAACAAAAGCACCTCCATGATTCATATTATTTTTGAACCTTAATCCCACACTAACTGCATCATCAGATTTCTGATAAAAAGCATAAATTTTCGCCTTATCAAAATCACGATTTAATTTAAGAGGTAGGATAATTTTATTTCCTTCTAATTTGTTATAATTTGCTGTACCAAGGATAACCTCTTTTTCATTATTATCTAATTTTATAGCCCATTTTAGCAATTTAAGTTCTGTAACAGTAGGTTTTCTGGTAGGTGTCGCTTTGAAAACATAAGAAGTTCCTAAAGCGATTTTCTCTACCAATTTTCCATTTGCATCAAAAGGCCCTTCAACTTTTGTGATACGAATATCCGTTGGCGGTTTTCTATCTTTACTTTTATCATAGTTAACCCCATTTTCACCGTTTTGAACTATTTGTTTTTCAGAATAATTTCTGATTTGAGCCGCATCTTCTCTAATACTCCCAGTTGCATTTTCGGAAAAATTCTTAGCTATTATATTAATTTTTCCCATATGCTATGCATTCAGAGATTTTTCACCTGAAAGATTTTCTACTTTTCCTTTACTATTCTGAACGTGCTCTTCTACTGAAATCGCTTCAATCTTTCCTGAGGCGTTTCTTAAAATATCTTTTGCATCTGCAGAATAATTTTCACTGGCTACTTTAGTAATATTTTTAGCCATCAATAGATAATCTTCTCCTGCATTATTAGAAATCATTCCAATCGCATTTTGCGATATATCTGCCCCAGCACTTTCAGAAATATTCATTCCAGCACTCACACTAATATTTTGAGAAGCATTAAAATTGATGTTTTGTGCATTAAGATCTATCGTATTGTTTGCAGTAATACTAATATTACCGCCAACAGTGTCCATTCTTATTTCGTTACCGTTTTTATCAGCAATTATTATGCTTTCTTCCTCAGTAAATTTTATAACGTGTCCGCTTCTAGTATGAATAGCTTTTACATTATTCTGTGCATCTGCATAACCGCTTGAATCTTGTCCGTTATATTGCGCACCAATTACGTACGGATTTTGAACATTATTACCTTCAAAGCCAATTAAAACTTCTTCTCCGATTTCAGGAACAAAATAAAATCCTTTTCCTGAACCAGAATATGGCTGTACCATTCTTATCCAATCTGTAACTGCTGTACCGCTTGCACCGTAAAACTCTACTCTTACACGTCCTAATCCTTCAGGGTCGTTATTGTCTTTTACCTGTGCAGGTTGTGTTTCTGCTTTTCCGTAAACAAATACATCTGTATAATGCGGAGCCGCTACATCTGCAGGAATTGCTTTAAACTCACAAGAATAATTTCCGTGAACCTGAGATTGGTGTACAACTTCGATAGCAATTAATTCATGCGCTACGGTTTGGTTTACTATTGTAAATACCTGTCCAAGACCAATAGGAAAATAAGAAATACCGCTGTAATACACACTGTTGGCATCACTACCCGCAGTTTCCAATTTTATCATCTCCTCTAATTCTTCTTTACTTGTCGCATTTGCAGTATAAGTTCCATTATTCAAATCAGAATTTGCTACAGTTCCCTGATTGTAACCTACAATAGCAGCAAAACTGTCTTTACTTCCAGATGAAGTTTTAGCAGCAGAATCGCGAAACGTCGCTACGTTTTTATAATCATAACCATTCAGCGAAATTTTATGCGAGCTCATATTAGCTTGTATCTTAAAGCTATGCAGTGAAGCTCCATTAATAAGCTTGGTTTGGCTATTTTTTGTTTGTCCGAACTGCATACGCATTCCGTCAAAATAAAACCATTGCCCATAACGGGTAGCAATTCTCTTTAAAAATTCAAAGCTAGTTTCGTTGTATTGCAAAAGATTACTAAATTCTTTTAAATAAGTCGATTTTATAGAATCTCTTTGATAAAATTCACCTGGCCCTTCAGCAAGAATTCCCAATACAACATCATCCATACTGCGATCTTTAAATGTCCTTGACTTTTTCATATCATCAATTACAATACTGTGGCTTACACCAGAAACGTGCAGTCCAGCCGGGCTTCCATCAAGATCAATAGAAGAAAGTTCAGTAATGATTCCTTTACTCATTAATCTAATTCCAGTAAGACTTTTAAAAGTAAAAATCACCTCATCACCAAGATAGGTTCTAAGTGCTTTTGCCTGATCTGCTGGATTAATTACTGCTTTACCTGTATATTGCCAAACAAACGAAAAATGATGATGATCGGCCATTTTTTGAGATAGCTTTAAATCATAATAAACAACGTTTTGGGTAAAACCTCCTATACTTATATGTACTTGTTCTGAAAAATGTGCCATAATTATGCGTCCTTGTTTTTAATTTGGGTTGTAAACAATTAATCTAAAGCAATCCAATTATTTGAAAATTTAGCATCTCCAAAAGTCAGTTCTTTTGCCACTAATTCCATAGTAATTCTCATTGGGATTTCGGTAGTGCTTGTAAATTGCTCATCGTAACCAACACAAAATGCTTTAGTAAACGAAAGTTCTTTCATTTTACTTAATGCATCTCTTCTATAAAAAACAATTTTGCCGTCTTTGGTTAAATCGCCATTTAACATCCAAGCCAAAAAATGACTGTTCTGACTTGCTTCAATTACCATTTTTATAACTCCGCCTTTAGCGTTTCCTGTAGGTTTGCTTGTTGTGTCAATTTCTTGTTTAAAACCAATATTAAATTCAAGAACATTATATTCTTCGCCGTCTATATGTAATTTAGATAAAAAACTCATTTGTAGATTTGTTTAGATGATTAATTTAGGAAGTGTGAAACTCCAGTTTTCCGAATAAAAACCAGATATTTCAAAATAGAAAACAAAAAAGGAAGTCCTGTTAACGGACTTCCCTTTGTTAATTAAGATTGATAAAGTCCAAAGGATTATACCCAAGCATTATCAAATTCTCCTCCACCCATCGAAATTTTACGAGCAGAAATCATAAAAGTTTCAGTTAATGGATTTTCACTGTTATGATCAAAGTTTTCTTTGTACTTAACCATGTAAGCTTCTGTAAACTTTAGCTCTTTTAAAGTAGCATTTGAATCACGTTTGATGAATTTTACTGTCCCGTCTTTTCTTTCGAAATTATTGGTCATCCACTCGAATAATTCAGTACTTCCAGTTGATTCAACCTCAATCATGATTCTTCCTCCACGAGTTACCGTAGATGGACGCCCAGAAGCATCTGTTTCTTGAGCTAGATCATAACTAACGTTTAATACTTTGTAATCTTTTCCTGCTACTGTTAATGATGTTAAAAACGACATAATGAAAAATTTTTAATTATTAATTTATTTATTTATGCTGTAAATATATAAATAAAATCCTATTATAATAACTTTTTTAATAAAACTTTATTTACAATATATAAATATCAAATTATCAAGTATTTAAAAATGTAAAAACATGAATTTTTAGCTTATTGAAATAAAAATATTACTAAAAAAAGCTATTTATAAGAGAGCGGTCCAACAAAAAAGTATCCTCTAAAGTCAAAATCTCGATTAGTACTTTTAATTGTTGCTTCAATTATGATATCAACTTTCTTTTTTGCCCTGCTCACATCATCAACAAAATACATCGTCTCCGATAATTCCACCTTAAGCTCGTTTACTTTTATTCTCTTTTCATGAAAAGTTAGAGACTGTTTCATTGTTTTTGAAATGATCTCTTTTAATGTATTTTCATTCATCAGCAAATCAAAATCGATTTCCCAGATTTTTGATCCAAAAGTTTCGTCAAACTTACACTCGCCAAATGTGGTGGTTGCCAGTAAAATGATCTGCTGCGCAATAGAATGCTCAATCGAAGTTTTTTCTAACTCCTTTTTTTGCATTACACTATTAAAATCTATTGGAAGTTTGTAAAATGCTCCTTTCATATTTTTGTTTCTTAAATATAAATCAACTTATTAGCTCGGCCTTTTTTATCTGTTTCCATTTCTTTAGAAACCTGCTTACGCTTAATAATATGCAGTTTAACCGAAGGGGTCAGTTTTAGAAATTTTTCTCTGTATAATATATCACCAATAAACCTCTGCCCTTTTTTCTCATCAACAATCACAAAGTAGCTTATTCCCTTCTCTACTTTTAATTCATTAATATCACCTGCAAAAAGCTGAATATTTTGTTCTCCTTTTTGAAAAGTATAAGTAAGTTTATCTTCATTTAATTTTCTATATCTAGAAATATCATACGTTTCCATTTCTTCTTTTAAAGGCTCGAAAGGAATATTTTCAAAAAGAAAATTATTTGGCGCTAAGAATTTCAAACCCAAAAAACTCCATAATCCTTTTTTCTTTGCCTGCTGTTTATAGAAAAAAGTATCACGAGTAACTTTGTATATTTCTCTTTCGTTTGTTTTATCATCTGTAACGATCATTTGATAAACAGGAACTTCAATTTCAGCAGGAATTTCAGTCCCCTTTAAATTTGTATTCAAATAAACTGAACCAACCTCTTGTTCTGAAATTGTAATATTGATACTATGCTTTTTTAAAGCAGAATCTGTTCTAACAATCACTTTTCCTTCTCCGCTTCCTGCATAGAAAACAGAACCGTCGTTATCTGTAAGTCCCAATGAAAGGTTCAATTCCGGAAATGGCATATCTTGATTTTTTTAGAGATTATATTTGTTTTTTATTTCAGGTTCTTTCAATCCAATTTTATTTTTTCTTTCTCACTTTATAGAGTTTTAAACAGTGCAGATAAAACCTTATGTTTTGATTATCAGTTTCTGTAGGACTAAATTCATAGTCTCTTTTAAGCGTGAAAAATTTTATTGTATTGATACTGTTTGACATTAATTTTTTAATGTCTCTTCGTGAGAGTTCAAGCGCTGCCGTTCCGTCACAGTTTACCTTGAAGGTATTTTTAAGAATATACATTTCTCCATTTTTAAAATAGAGTTCCAACGGCTGTTCTTGTTTTACACAGACATTATCTGTGAATATTTTAAAATATAAATAAATACTTCCTCTTCTTTTTCCTAATTGAAAAACAGCGTATTCATAATCTTCGTTGTAAACACGAAGTAAAATTGGTGTCGCACTTGCAAATAACTTTCCTGAAAGCAATAAATCGTTTTGCGTAATAGGGCAACTTAAAGTATCAATTTGTTTTACTTTTTGTGCTTTAATCGAATTTGTTATTGAAAACAAACCGACTAAAAGTAAAATTTTAAGTACGTTCATGAATTTGAATTATTTGGTTTGATCATTCAAAAGATCAATGATTTGTTGAAAAAGGAAACACAATTTTATGTGTTTCCTTTTTTTTATTTACTGTACAATTATTTTTGCTCGTAATCTGTATCCCATTCTGTTCCATCATCTCCTTTGTGTCCATCCATTTTGATAAGGAAGTTTTTAGCTGGGAAATATGGTTTCATGTGGATATCCATATAGATTCTGTCTTTTTGAATTGGATCTTGTTCGAATCTGCGGATTTCAAAATTCTCGATTAATTTATCTGGACCAGTGATTCCGTCAAGGAAAGCAACAATCTGATTCATAATCTCTTTACGCGTTTTAGCTGTAAAATTTTCGAAAGCACGACGATTAAGGAAATCCATTAATACTTTAGTCACATAATCAAAAACACGAACCACAGAGTAAGTCTGTAAACCTAAGTTATCTCCGCTGAATAATGTTTTAGCAGAAAAAGCCATAACTTTTCCGTACTCATTAACCATTGGAACTAAACCTAAGTTCTCAAGATTTGCGATTTCGCTTTTCTTAAGATCAAATTTCACTCCGTCTACTTCATTAATTCCTCCAAATTTCTTACCTGCAGTAACTTGAGACATTAATGTTTTGTAAATTTTTCCTGCTAATGCAGCAGAAGGCGCAACGTGTAAATCTTCGTTTTCTCCGATTTGATCAAATCTACCACGTCCAACAAGCCAGTTGCAAGTCATGATTACGTTAGAACGGTAAACATCCCCTCCTGTTAAAGAAGCAGCGTCAAACATTTCCATTACATCATCCGGTTCATCTAAATGTTCGAAATCTGTAACCAACATAACTTTATTTTCATGCGCGATTTTTGCCCATTTTTCAATTACTTTATTAGAACCTAAATATCCTGGAATTACCAAAATACCGTAGTTATTTTTAAGGTCTAAACGATCGTAGTTATCAACTAATTCTGAGTGAATTGCATCAATGAAACGTGTATTATCAAGATCTTTTAACTGATCAAGTTCAGCATTTACAATCGTAACATTTTTTACTTTATCAGATTCTGTGTTCTTGTAGAATAAAGCTAAAGTTCTGTAAGCAGCTTCAATTTCTCTTGTATCTTCAACAGCTTTCGCAAGGTTTTTTTGCAATAAAATTTCAGATTCTTTGCATTTGTCCTCACTTTGTGCCACCATGTCAGTCAAAGCTTCGTTACCGCTTAAAACTGAAGTCCAAAGCTCTAATGTTTTTAAAAGTGTTTCTCTTTCTTTTGCTTTGTTTACTTCTCCTAAAAAGATTTTTCTTCTAGCTTTTCTTTCTGGATTAAGATTTTGAACTCCTTCAATTGCCATTTCTAGCAAATCAAAACCACCGTATTTAGCTAGTTTTTCAACATTTTTTTCAATTGAAATTCCTTTAATTGCTTTAGGTTCTAATACCGCTGTATCAAGATCTCCTTTATATGCTTCTTTATTTGACATATCTAAAATATTTTACGATTCTTATTTGTTCTCTTTTAACTCATTGATCAATGCTCCAAGACTTTCTAACAAAGCTTGTTTTGCCTCTCCGTCTTCTAAAGCCGCTTTCAAAATCTTATTTGATTTTAACTGACGGATAATTTTTTGATATTGATCCTTTTCTGTCTCAAGATCAGATAAAAAATTGCTTTGTGTAGTGATTCCTTTTATACCAAAATCTCCTAAATTTTTAAAGTTTAAAGCTTCAACTTTAGTTGCACCGTCAGCAGTTTCAAAATTTACTTTTACTTCTGGTTTGAAGTGTTCAAATGCCTTTTCGATACTTGTAATTCCTTCAACCAATTCTGGTTTTACAGGAGCATCTACTGTTAATTTTTGAGCAACAAGTGTTCTGTTTTGAGGGATTGCAGTGATCGCTTCATCTGCATCTATTTTTACTTCATTACCTCCAATTCCATAGTTTGACAACATAATTTCAAATTTTTTAAATGATTAGTTTATTTAATTTCTTTATTCTTGTTCTTAATTATTGATTTTGATAAACCTGACGGCATACATCTAAATCCCTGCTTACTTTTTCTAATTCTTCCTTATAAGTTTTAGCCGATTGGTTCAAACTGTCTATTAAATGAGAGTTATGCGTAAGACTTCTGATTTGTTTCTTGTAATCAATAATATTCTTGTAGGCCAGAATAACATTGTTATATAATTTTTTATTCTCAGTAGTATCTTTTGGCACTTTCTGATAAATATTTGCAATCATAACATTTGCCAGACGCTGCTGAAAATCATTGTCTACTTTTGGCGAATTGATCGAATCGACTGTCATTCTAATACTGTCAATTTTAACAGAAAAATTAGTTTGATAATCATATTCTCTTTTCATCATTTCATTCTCTGCTTTCAGCATTTTATTTTCTGCTACCGGCATGTAAAAGTTGAACGAAACTGCAAGCAGCATAACGCAAAAAGTTAGGATAAAGGCAATTAAAAAAGCGATAAAAGCTTTCTGGCGTTCTTGTTTATTTAATACTTCCATAATTTATATTACTATTTTACTTTTTAATCTTTGATAAAGAAACCGTGACGTTTTGGGTTATGAACAATATCTTTTTTATCTGTTTCAGCCACAAACAATTCGATGTTTTCTTTCTTCTTACCGATGTAATCCAGTTTGTTTAATGTTTCGAATAATTTCTCTATTCTTGCCAAAGCATTCATTACCAATGAAGCTGTTTTATCGATGTGTACGTGATCGTAACCTGCATTAATAAGCGTGGTAAACATGATCTCCAAATCTCCTTGCGAAATATCACACCACTCGGCAAAATAATTCAACAACTCTTCTTTTCCTGCTCCCGATTTTGAATCGATGAAATTCTTCATCACTCTAGCAAACGACACTACTGTCCCTAACATTGAAGCTGGATGTTGGTGCAGCGAAAACCAGCGAAATTGTGTTAGTGTGTTTCCTAAAAAATATCCTGTATTGTCTGCTAACTGCATTACGGTTTGCGACAAAACTCCTGTTTGCTGTGCTCGATTAATTTTTTGAGAAATCTGAACGGCATAAATTTCAATCTGACCAAACGAACGGGCAATCTGTGCCTGCATGTCAACCAACTTAGGATGACAAGCCACTGTTACGGATGGCGGAATATAATCTTCATCCAAAACTGTTGTGTCTCCAATAAGCACTTTACCAATTGCCAGATAAAAACCTCCATAACCAATTCCTGAGCGGAATTCTTCAGCTTTAATTAAATGCAATTTGTATTCTGGTTGTGTGTACGGATATCTTGGCGGAACCTCATCTGGATCCGGTTCTCCAAAAGGAATCCTCTTCTTAGAATTAACCGATATACAGGCTAATAAAACCAATTGTTCTCCGTCTTTAATTTCATAAGTATCTTCCGGATATGGAACCTGAAGATCTAATGTATCGGTATTGCTTTTACTGATTTCGATTCTTGAACCGTTTGGCGTGATAGCGTGGCACTCCTCTACACGAACGCGAAGCAGTTTGTGATTATCGATACCTAAAGTAATTTTTGTAGTTTCTTTATTTTGGTTTCCTGAATCCAACAATCCATAACTTATAGGTGTGGTATGAATACCAATCGCATCATTTACCAGTTCAGAAACGTTATCCTGAATAGATAAAAAATGACTCTTATTTATCTTCATCCCATCAATCCAGTTTACGGGAAAATGACTTAATTTTTCTATCATAATTCTATGTTTTTTATTTGAAATGAGAATGTTTTGTTTTCTCTGTCTTTAGTTTCTAGTTAGTTTTTGCTATCATAAAATCTTATCACGATCAATAATAACAAGGCTTTTCGGGTTAAATAGATCCAATTGCGCGCACTGATTCTAATTTTAAACTTTGCTCTTGGATTTATATTTTAGTTTTAAAAAAGTATAAAGTTGTATCGGATACTTAATTAAAAGTTACTTAAATCATCTATTTTTCATTATCTCCAAACTGTTCAATAACGCTATCAAAATTGAACTCTTTAAGAGATACTTCAATTTGTTTAGTGTTTTTTTCTTCTCCAGTCGGTAGACTTTTAAAATATGTAACTGAGTTAGAGACCCAATCTTCCCCCTTTTTATAAAATTCTACATCAATTGAATTCTGTCCACTTATGATCGTTAATGGCAAACCTTTGGTTTTGATATGATTAATTTTCACATTACAATTATCAAAACATCTTTCAAAGATTAAATTCTCTTTTTTGTCTTGTAATGATATGCAATTATCATCCTCTACTAACAGGACATTTCCATCGGTAAGAGTAATTGAATCATTGACAGAATCACCTACGTCATCGCTAGAGATACAATCATCATTTGTGTCTTTTATTTTTTTTATTTTGTCAGCACTAAGCTCATTCACATAATATCGAACAATAATTGGCAAATCATTATATTTAATTTCGCATTTGGCGAGACCTTTTTCTTTATCTACAAATAAAAATTTATAATATGATTTTTCCGTTTTGTCTATAAACAATGATACTCCAGTTTCATCTTCTTTTGTGTGATCAATCTTTTCTTTCGTACTTTCCATTATACCATTTTCAAAGATTGAATCATTGATGATTTTTATATCTTCTCCTTTATATCCGCAATCAATTATCAAAAATTCATTACCTCTTTTTTGTACCTCCACCCATGTACCTTTATAATCTTCTTTACTATCCTGAGAGTTACACGATAACAATACACTTAATAGTGATAGACCAAAAACTATTTTTTTCATATTATTCTATTTTATTATATCTCCTCTAACAAAAACATTCCGTTTTTTTGCTAATTGGGCTTTTTCAATAAGTCAAGGAATCTATGCTTCATTTAAAAACTCATAACCTTTTATTGTATAATTATTTCTTATCGATTATTGAACCTTTATCATCAATAACATAAGACTTAAAAAACACTTTCTTTTCAGTTGTGTTTTTCCTTTTGTATAAACTGATTATATAATCTTTTGAAATATTAAACTGGGTAATAGATTCTCCATCCATTAATCCAATTTCTAAAGAAGAAATTACTTTATTACCACTAAGAACTACTAAATCATACGATTCTATATCTGAATCAGTGTTACATAAAATCATAGGTTGGTAATCTTTAATTTTTGGGAGATACATATAATCACTTGGGTGAAAATTATTACCAAAGATCTTAGCAATTGCATCTTCTTCTCTAAAAAAATATTTTGGATAATTATTATTGCATTTTATACTATCATAGGGATTTACACATGCCTTATAATATTCATCAAATTCTATAGGCAAATTTGAATATTTAATTTTTTCATTAGAAAGATCTTTTTTAACTTCTTTTTTTTCTATTTGGCATAAACTAAAAATATCATTTTTTGATAAGATATTTATATCGAACTCTACTTTGATTGGATTATCTGGGTCTGCACTTGTATTGTATAATTTACTATCATTAACATTTAATACCAACCTAGCGATTGTGCTTTCAACTATTTGCTTAACCTTTGGTTTTTCAGATACATTATTTTCGATGTACACCTGAATAGTTATATTATCGCCTTCAATCCTATCTATTTTAGTTAAGAAGTCTTTTTGTCCTCTTAAATCTAATTTACTTGATTTAACAATTTGGTAAATAATAACCTCACATGTGTTTTTCACATTCTCAGTTGATGTATTCCCGAACGAGTTATTTGACTTTTCTAATTTGGAATCTTTACAGCTTATTAAAATCAGCGATATTATTATAAATATTTTTTTCATTGTGTTTGTGTATTATAAATTCCCTCAGCTAACAAAAAAATTGTGCTTTTGCTAGCTGTGGCTTTTCTTTTCAATATGTCAAGAAACCTTGTTATATATCAATATTTGATTTAAACTTTTAGCCTATAATCTCTTTCAAGATTACTTACTTTGTAGATTTTCTAAAAATGTTGGGCTAACATTTTCTAGTTTTACAATACCAAAATCTTTTTTAAACCATTTTTTACTTGGAATATTCTCGTCAGGATTATTTTTACTTGTATACTCAATACTATATTGATGAAGATAAAATACTTTATTTTCATATTTAAAGGTTAAATATTCATACGTAGAATAATCGCTATTGTTCCCGTGTTGCTCTATTGTAAAAAAATTATTTTTAAAGACTATCTTTTCAAATGCAGAATATGGAGAGTTCTTTTTAGATAGTCTTACTATATTTTGTGTCTCAACTTTATATTGTCCTCCAGCTATGACTAAAAAACCATAATTAAAATAACCCTCTTCTTCATTAGAAATAATTGGATCATATAAAACTATTTTCAGTTTTTCCGTTGGGGTCGGACTAAAATTCCAAGAATCAATTTCCTTTACCTTTTTACTTATTCTTACAGAATCATATCGTAATTTTATTTTACTTTCTTCAATACATGTATCGGAAGACTTTATCTCTAAATGTTTATCCTTAATTAAATCAATACTGAATTTTTTAAAAGATTCTTGTGCATCGGGCAAAAGATTCTCTAAAACATTTTCATTTTTGCCTTCAGGTTGTATTTTTATTATATTATTTGAAGTATCATATTTAAAAATATAAACTTCATAATATGTGTCAGATACTTTTTCATTTAAATACATCTCAACCTTGAACTTGACTTTTATTGTAGGAGCATCTGACTGAATACTTTCTGCTGTATAAGTCATCGCACATCCTGATCCACAACTTATAACAAAAGACTTATTCATGGTATTCTTTGTTTCCTCTGTGGCAGATGGAATTTTAGAGTTGTCAACCTTAAGAGTATTCTTCAAATTCCTAGAATCTTGTTTTGAAGTATTCTCTCTGCATCCTATAATTAAGATCGCTAAGGCACCCAATACCAGATTTTTATTTATTTTCATTTTTTTATTGATTCATTAACTTCTAATTTCATTTCTTTTGCTTGAGAATTGTATACACTAAAGCTTTACAATAAAAAACAGTTACAAATAGCATTTGTAAAATTTTCATGATTTTTTATTTTAAAATTCCCTCAGCTAACAAAAGCAAAAAACTCTTGCTAGCTGGGGCTTTTCTTTTCAATATGTCAAGGAGCTTAAAACATTTATAATTTAATTTTTTAATATTTTTCCTAATTCATTTATTTTGTAATCAATCACCGTCTCTGATTTAACTTTTCCTTTTACCTGCTCTATTGTTTTCACTTGAATGATATAATTTCTGTCAATACTAAAATTGGTCAATTCTACATTTTCAGGATTTTCAGGATCATATAATTCACCTTCAACATATAAGTTTGAAACAACACTATTATCTTTTATCGTCAATAAGAAAAATCTGTATGAATTATCTCCACAATCGAGAGGAACCATTATAAGATTAACACTTTTAAATTGAGGCAAAACAATAAATCTCAATGTTTTACCATCACAAGAAAAATCCTCAAGCCCTCTAACTTTACTTATTTCCATTTCCTTATATGATACTTTTTTAATGTCAATTTTCTCATTATAAGGCAATTGTATATTCGTTGTTTTAATATCAATATTAATTGTTTCAGACACATTCTTACGATCTTCATTTGGAGTGAAACAGTAATAGCCTTTATCATAAAAAAACAAATGATTATCCACAATAAACATATTATTAAATGGGAATAGGCATCCTTTATCTGCAAGATCACCGTAAATATTAGCTATCTCAATTATATCATTTCTGAAATTAAAATTATAATCTTTTGCAAGCTGCTCTTTATTCAGATCACCATTTTTTACACTTTTAAAATATTCGGCAAATGTGCTTTTTCTTTGTAATATTTCTCCACTACAAATTAGTTTATCCCCATTACTAACTTTAATAGAATCCTTACTAATAGAAATTCGAATATCTTTATATGTACTATTATTATTTTGAGAAGAAAAAAACCAAGTTTTGTATTGTGAATTTTCTTTACTACCAATATTTTCTACTGTACTTTTTTTCTTTTCAGAAGTTTCGTTTAAAGTTTCGTTTTTTTTACAACTAATAAAAAAACTAACTAAAAATAAAAGCAAAAAACCATTAATGTTTCGAATCATAATTTTTGTTTTAATTCCCTCAGCTAACAAAAGCAAAAAACTCTTGCTAGCTGGGGCTTTTCTTTTCAATATGTCAAGGAACCTTTTATAATTTGATTTTTATTATTTATTTTTTTTAATCTCGTATTCCTTATTTCCAGGATTAATAAAATATATAGGGTTTCCAGAAATATAAAAATAATCGCCTCTCTTTTCTAAAAATATTATACCCATTTCATCTTCATATGTCTTATTGTATACTACCTTAATTTTATTATCACTTATTTTTTCCCCTCTCACATTTAAGTAGTTTTCCTTACTACCATCATCATTGATATTTATTGCTATATTATCAATTGATTTAATGTTAATATCGAAGCTAGTTTTTGCATTATCCCTGTTAACTGCTTCAAAATGGTAGCTTCCTATGAAAGACTTGTCTAGAGAAACATCATCACTTTCAAATATTTTTTTCCATTCTTCACCTTTTTTAGAAGCAACATCTTTTAAGGAATTACCCCTTCGATCTGTCAAATTTTTATCAGCTCCACCATCCAACAATAATTTAACTAAATTTAAATTTCCATTTTCTGTAGCAACGAGAAGAGGTGTCAATGAATAATCTGTTTCTGCAAGTTTTACCCCATTAACATCAGCACCGTTTCTTAATAACTCTTTGACAGTTTCAATATCATTTAATTTACAAGCTAAAACTAAGGGAGTTAAACCTTCCTCGTCATAAACTTGATTAATCTCAGATTTTTTATTTAATAATAATTTGACAATTTTTAAATTCTTATTTTCAATTGCTACATACAAAGCATCATATTCATATATATCATTTTTTTTTGCTATACGAATATCTGCCCCATTAGAGATTAAATCTTCAACTTTTTTAAGATTGTTATTTTTACAATTCAATCCTAATTTGGTATACTCAAAACCATCAACATTTTCAATGTAAGCATTAATGTCGCTGTTCTTGGAATCTTGTTCACTTGCCACATTATTATCTGTGGATATTATAGTATCTGCGCTGTGACTATCTTTACATGATGTTAGTAATGAAATAGTAACCAACAACATTACAATGTATTTCGTTTTCATTTTTGATTTTATGTTATTTTAATTTCTACGTGAATAGCGGGCTCATTTGAATCATAACTTATTTTAGGGTTTGCTGTAACATTATTTAAAGGATGAATAATTTTCGTTACCGCATCATCTTTAATCAATTCTCTAATTAAATCTCTTGGATTTTTAACTCCTCTGGTAAAAGATATATCGATAATATTATTTTTATTATAAACTTCAATTGGTACGCAATGTCTCGATACTCTAGAATCGTTTTTCGCAAGTTCTTTTATCTTATCGTCCATAAGGGTAATAATAGATTCTTTCGATTTATCATCTTTTTTTCCATCATTAAATACTTTAACAACTTCTCTCCCCGCACTTGCATATCTAATATGTTTTCCATTGTTTTCATTTTCATACATAATTTCAGCTTGTTTTCTAGTTGACCTTATTGTACTAGTGATGATTACTTCATCATTTGAAGAATTGGTTGCTGCTTTTTCTAACAATTTTATAGTAAATTCGCTGACAACTTTTTTTCTTTCCTCTGTCAATCCAGAATCAAAAAATACAATCTTGCTTTTATTGTTATTCTCTTTTTGAGATTTTGTTCCATTACAATTAAATTCTTTTTCTTTGTATTTTTTACCTTCATTATAAACTTCAGTTATTGCTTCATCAAATTCCCAAATATGAGAAGCTCCTTCTCTTCCTTCATAATAACAACGTTTACCATTTCTATCAATCCAAAATTCGTCTTTTTCTCTTTTAAATAAAGGATTATTATCATAGGCGCTTGTGGAACTATCATAAACAACATATTGTTTTTCAGAGGCATGTTTTGTTGCTTCAGGATAATTAACTGCTAAATAAAGTGCCACCTTGCTCTTTAACAAATTCTTGAACTGTTTTTGTTCGAAATACTTTTGAACATAAAACAATTGTTTTTCTGGAGAAAGAGACATTAAATGAGTTCTTGTTGTCCCAACACTACTAGCTGCTGCTTTACCAAATTGAATTAAACCAACATATTTGTATTTGTGACTCTCATGTTGACTACCTTTAAAAGTGCCTATTTTAGCACTAAATTTATTAATGGTTTCGAGTGCCATTACAGCCATTAACCAATTTGCTCCTTCGTATTTTTCTTGAGGTAAACCAAGGTTTTTTGCAATTTCAACTACTTTATGTCTGAAATCACAACTAACTTTACTTCCCCAAATCAAATCATACTCTTTACAACTACAAGTTTCTTTTTCATCATCTTTTCCATCAGGTGTAAAAAGTTTCACAACACTATTTAGCATTTCACTTGGGCTTGGCAATATATCAGGCACGGCTTTAAGCAGAGATTCCCCCCAATCAAATAATGAACCACTTGAAGTTTCATTTACTTTCTTTTCTTCTTTTTTGGATGGTCCTTTTTTAGCAGCAGGTGCAGTAGATTTTGGTGCTGGTTTCTGCTGAGAAACTGGCGCTGGTAAAGCTTTGTTAGCTGCCGTTTTATTATCGTTAGGATTAATTACATTAATGTTGTTACTGCTTTTGGTTTCCTGTCTAAAAACCTCTGCAGTAACATAATATTCATGTGTTTTACCTTCACTTTTATCTCCTGCAGCAAGTTTTGCATCTGCTATTTTTGCAAAATCTGGTGCAAGTCTAAACTTAACTTCAGCAATACCATTAGATACTCGTTCTGTTTTTGTTATTGCTTTATTGCTTTTATTTATTTCATTATGTCCTTTACCTGGAGCATCATCTTCCCATAAAGTAACATGCACAGTACAATTGTCAAGATTTAAACAATGCACTTTTGCTAATACCGTTTGGCTGTAACCAAAAGGTTTAGTCTGTAAATTTCCTAATGCATCACACAGTTCTACTTTTACTATTTTACGCTCAATAGTATCATGAGGTTTAATATCTAGTGTCGCTTTTTCTTCACCTAGACGAGCAACTATACGAATTCCTCTTCTTTTTAAACTTATTTCGGTAAAAGTATAGTTGGCTGTAGGTCCTGTTTTGTTATTTTTTTCTTTTAGAATCCATTTTCCAGATTCTAATATATATATAGACCATTTAACCTCTTCCATAAAAGGGTTGCTTCCAAAAGGATTTGTTTGCCCAGGCAATACACCTACTGGTAAATTTGAAGTACCTATTTTATAAATTACTTCTTTTCCTATCTCTGGATTTGGTGTTCCAATTATTTTAAAATTTGACATATTCTATATATTAATTATCAAATAACATCGTTATCATCCAAACTTGCTTGAAATTGCCCCATATCTACCAAAGGATTCAACTGATTGCTTACTTGCGGTTTGGCGTTCTTGGCATTTTGTTTTCCTGGTTCTGCTTTCTGGCCATGTTTATCCACTTCTATACAATCTGGACCTCCAATAGGACAGGTTCCTTTACTATCTTCTACTAAAATCTTCCCTTGATTACTTAATGTTACTTTTTCATAAAAGGCGCTCCACTTTGTAATTGTAGCCTGACATGGCAAATAATCACCACTTCCGTTAGGTTGCATTTTACATTTGCCAAATGTGTTTTTTTCTAATGTCTGTCCAATTTCTTTGTCGGTAGCAATGAGTTTTTTTTCAGCATCTTTATCATTAGCATAATGCTTCTCCTGCGATTTTACTTTTAATACATCTGTTTTAGGTTCTACACTAAATTTACATTTTAGCGTAGCTCCTTGAACTACTATATGTTTCTCACTCATTGCCTTATCATTTTTGAATACTACAATCTCTTTACTACTCCGTTCTATTTTTGAAATCTAGTTCTCTTCTTTTTTAATAGATTCAATTTGTATAATCACTTTTATTGCTTCATCATACTCTATATTGCATTCTAAATTCACTTTTTCAATACAATAAGTATCTTCATCTAAAAAATAAGAAGCTTTATAATTTCCTTCCCAAGGATCAAATCCAAAACTTGCTTCAGTTCCGTCATCTACAAAATGACCTATTTGCTCCACCTTTATAAGATTAGATTCATCCAAAAGAGGATTAATCTTCTGCTCCACTTCAAACTTGGATTCTTCATCTTTTTCTAATGGAAAGAAAACCTCATTCTTGAATGAAAAATTGGCTGTATAACCAACATGAATTCCGTTAAAAAAAGTTCTTAAAAAATAATCTGAAGCCAAAAGCTTAAATAATGAATCTGAACTTTCTAATGCATAATCTGTATGCTCAATATAATTTTCGACAACCTCTCCTTCATAATAATCTAGAATCGCCTCCTTAGTATCTTTCCAACGATTTTCAATTTCATCAAAATTGTAAACAGCAATCCATTTTCCCGTGTCATCAACCACAATTTTTAATGGATACAGCACTTCCGCAGTTTTTGCAGCCAATTCATCCATCATAGTATCTGGCACTTCATTGTTTACCTTAATAGCATCTCTATTTATCTCAAACAGATGAAAACTATTTTTATCCGTTGCTAGCCATTTTACGCTAGCTTCCATTTCTAAAGTATCAACTTGATCTCCAAAGACAGTTGCATATTGAACTTTATAATCTTTATTAATTCTGTCTGCAACAAAAGGCAATATATGATTACTCGCTAAGCTTACTTTTTGAGCCTTTTTCTCTTCTTTTTCTTTTCGTTCTTCAATATATTTTTCTGGTGCCAGAATCAAAAACTTAGAATAGCTTTTGAAATCTGCTTCTATTAAATCTGGAATCTCACAATACATATTATGATACCATCTAAGCTCGTCAGCCTCTACGCCAAGATCTTGAGCTACACTTATAAGTGTGTCTCCTTTTTGGATCTTATAAGTACGGAACTTATTGTATGGCGATTCTTCAGGTTTGTCTTCGTAATACATATTATCTCAGCAACATTAAGCTTCAACCTCTTTTTCTTTCTTTTCAACCTTAGGTTCAAACATAAAACCTTGATCTTTCTCTTCTTTTTTGGTTTGAGCAACTTCTCTTACCTTTTGTCTTTTACAGATAATTACTGAGTTTTCAGTAATACCATTCATCCCTAAAGTATATTTTGCGTCTACATATTTTGCAGTCTGGTACCATTTAGGCTGTAAAAAGAATACCCAATTACAGTTTTCTCCATTATGCTTTAAATCAATTTTACTGTCAGCATTATGTTCGTTGTATCCTTTAACAGTATGATAAAAAAGAGCGCCAAAATCAATTCTAACTGGACCTTTTGATCTTATCGAGGTATATTTTGTGTCACTTTCTTTTTTCTGAATTAATAATGTTATCAACAATAAATCCTTCATTTGAACGTTTTCTATTTCAGGAAAAGGATTTTTTCTTTCTGGTATTTTCCAAGTAACATACTCTTTAGGAGGAATTTGCATCATATAATTAAATACTGCATAAACTCCTGGTGGCACAATAAATACCAAGAAATGAGAGCACATTAAAAAAGTTAATGCGATTCCGTTTAATGCTGTGTAAATAATTACAAAGAGTACACTTGAATAAAGTGTTACCAATAAAGAAAACAACAATTCTATGCCAACAGATCCTTTTTTATTGAATTCGTTAAAGTACCATCTATAGAGGTAAACATTAAGGATTCCAAATAAAAGCGAGGCTATTTGATAGAATCGAAATTCGTCTGATAACTCTGTAAATAATTTGTTATACCCTAAAAAACCAACAAGGGCATATATCAATACAAATGAAAAAACATAGATGTAAAATTTTCTTTTATACTGTACAGCAAATTCTTTTATTTTATCTCTGAATACCATTGTAAGTATAAAACTTACTGCTATAATCACTACTAAAAATACGATAAGCCTAATGTCAATAAGGGCTAATAAATGCTTTTTTACCATTACTAAATTCGTGTTGTGTACCCTAACACAGGTTCTTTACTAAAATTAAACTCTTCCGTTTCTTCATTAATCAATAAAACTGTTTTTACTTCTACTTCCATTGGAAAAAAATGTTCGCAAAAACAATCTATAAATATTTTTATGTCACCGTTTTTAAGATAATGCTGATAGGGTTTATTAACTATTGGCCCTATTTTTATGGTCAAATTCATAGAATAATCCATGTAATTTTTTCCAGTAATAAAATCAACTCCTAATCTGTTTTCACCTAACTTAATCTGTTCTGTCTCTTCACTGTATTCCTTTGAAGTTGTTATTGTATAAGTAACTTTTTCTTCAATAATACTCGACAAACAATGACAAGCTAGATCTATATCTCCCACTATTTTATAAGCGTATGGCAAAAGCTGAATAAACTTTGAAACTAAAATTTCTGGGTAAATGTGTGATAGTCCCCAAAAATCATAGAAAAAATCTAATGGCTTAGTTCCGTTCAGCTGATATAAAAAATTTCTTTCAACGCTTTCAATCTTTGTACGATAATGAAAAATCTCATTTTCAAAAGGAGTAAAAAACACACGTGCTTCCGCTTCTTGCTTTTTCTGGTGTTTATGCTCCCTAATCATCTGTTTTACAGATTTATCAGCGTTATTTTCAGTCAAACTATGAACAAAACCCTCAGGAAGAGCATCATACATACTATCTCTCGAAAGTCTTATATTAAGATATTCCTGCTTGTCGTAATTATCATCTTGAATTCCAGCTCCAAGAATATCGCTTCTGTACGCTCGTGAAAACTGCCCATGGTTAGAAATCGTGATTTCATCTTGCGCCACAGCTTTATTTTCAAGAAGTTCATTAGCAATAACTTCTGCTCTTATATCATAGGAAATACTTTCTATTTCGTATGCAAGATCCTCAAGACTTTTTTTACTTTTTCTTTCCATCTTCGTTGATTCGTCCTGCGCCTATATATCGTAACTGAAAGTATTCATCATTGAAATTATATATTGCCAAACCTTTATCTGTGCAAGCCAGAATTCGGTCATTATGCAGATACAAGCCAACATCAGATATTGGATGATCTTTGTCGTATCTAAAGAAAACCAGATCGCCTTCTGCAAGAAAACTTCTTCCTGTAAAAATCTGGATTGATTTAGATTTCCACATTCCAGCAGGATCTTTAGGAAGGGTAACTTTATAAACATCACTGTATAGAGACTGCAAGAAATATGAACAATCAATTCCTTTTTTGGAGAAACTTTTCTCTTTATACGGTGTGTTAAGCCACGGATCTATGTATGAATATAATTTGTAGTTGGTTATTTTATTTGGCATTACAGCCAGAATAATAGAATATTTTTCTTTGAGAGCAAGTACTTCGTCGCTTAAATTCTCTGAATTATCATTGACAACAGTTTTGTTCTTTAAACCTGTTTCTTTCATCTGAGACTGCTTCTTTAACAAATCCAAAGAATAATCGTATTTGAAAGGAATCTGAGAAATATATTTTTGAGCATGGCATTCTGTAAATAAATGCATCATAAGAATCATTATAACAATCTGCCTCATAAAAAATAACAATTAGTACTCTTTTTAAATAATAAAAAATTAATTTTTTCCCAAAATGGGTCTTTTTTTTAAATTTTAGCAACATCAAAAAACAAACTTTCTCCTCATTTTTCTTTTTTTAAGCTTGAGAAAATTCTCATTTTTGAGCATAACTCGTTTATTATGAATTTATTTACATTTCCAAACGAGGTGCGTACAAACCTAACAAAATATTTTGTAAGAATACAAAACTTTTTTGTAAAATTTATAGTATAAAATATAAGTTTTTTAAAATAATTAAAACTACATTTGCTTCCGTTTTTTGTTAAAATTATCTTACATAGTAAAATATTCAAATTTTAAAAATGAATCAAAAAAATATCGATATCAGGATTGTGTTTTTTTTCGCCATTCTGTTATTAGCTGGAATCATTGCTTTTATAGTTCAATTTTTTAATCATGTGGATTGTGAAGATGCAAAATTTTATATCTTTTCAGATTATTCGCAATCCGAAGAATCTATAGAGTTTTATGATAAAACTCCTAATGCTAAATCATGGGTTTGGGACTTTGGAGACGGATCAGAAAAAGATGTCAGAAAACACACTTTTCATATTTATAAAAAACCTGGCAAATACTATGTTACATTAACAATAAACGGAGGTTGCACGCATACTAAAGAAATCGTCATAAAGGATAAATATGCTGCTGATAAAAGAGGCACGCCAAAAATTATTGTACCTAAAACCATAACTGTTGGACAGCCCGCATATTTTAAATCAATCTCAGAAGATGCCAAGACTTGGGAATGGGCATTTGGAGAAAATAAGGGCATAGATGAGACTTCTTCAAACCCTGTTTACAACTTTATCACTCCAGGTGAAAAGACCATTACACTGGTTATAAATGGGGATTTCAGTCGCGTAGCAAAAAAGATTATTTATGTACATCCAAGAGTTATTAAGAAAACTAATCCGTTGGATGTCAGCTCTTACGAGTTTGAAAAGAAAGCAGAAGCTTTTGCTCTTCCGCGCGGTCCTGTAAAAAAAGATCCTTTGGAAGAAATGCTTCAGTATGTGCCAGTTGCTCCTAAAACAAAAACGACAAAAGACAGCATCGCAACTATCAAAAAAGCACCTAAAATGTCTGAAGATCAGTTTGAAATTTTATTTAAAAAAGTTGCAGAAGGTAGTAAGGTAAAAGATGATTTTGCCGAGTTTATGTGTGATGATCTTGATATTCCTGTCGTAAAAAACGATGAAGATTTAGTGACTTTTTCTCAACTATGCGCCTCTGTAAAAGGAAAGAAAATTAAAATTGAATCAATACGCTTAAACAAAGACAAACAAACTAACTGCATTAAAGGATTAAATATCAGCTATAAAGTAAAAAAGTATCTGATATGGTCTAAAGATTAAATTGGGTATGGAAGAAGAAAAAAATATTTTCAGTATAGAACTGTTAAGCGCATTAGAAATTGCTAAGAAAATTGCTAAAACCAATTCAAACAAATATTACTCAGCGCCTCATTTGCTAAAAGCGATTTTGAACAGAGATTTGTCTCTTTTGAAACGACTTGAAGCTATGGGGAAAGATGTATATTATCTTGATGAATGGGCAGAAGTGCGAATTGAAGAAGAACCAAAAACCAACAATGTCCTTGATGCTGAACCAAGCGATCTCATCGACGAAATTATAAAAGAAGCTGAATCTGTTCGAATAGCATTAAATGAGGATGAAATTAGCCTTTATGCGGTTATAATTGCCATTAGTTCGCCAGGAGTAGGTTTCAATTTCGACCAAATGAAATCTTACCCTATTTCCAGAAATGAATTACTGGAAGATCAAGTTGTTATACCTCAAAATGATGGCGCGGTTAAGCAAGAAGTAAAAAAAGGCTTTTTAGGCAAATACTGCATTCATAAAAATCTTGAAAAGAATAAAAAAAGAATCCCAGCGATAGGTCGTGAAGCGGAATTGAATACCATAAAGGAAATTTTATGCCGTTTCTCTAAACCTAATGTATTGCTAATTGGTGATCGCGGTATTGGAAAAACTATTTTAATTGATGCTCTGGTTGAAAATGTCATTAGTAATAAAATTCCAGATGTATTAAACAAAGTGCAATTATTTGAGCTTGATTTATCTTCTTTAATTGCTGGCGCTTCGTATAAAGGAGAAATTGAAGATCGCTTAAAAAACTGTATTCAGGAGTTAAAACAGTTCCCAAAAGCTATTTTGATTATCGAAGAAATACATACGCTTTTAGATAAAAATGGTGGCGATTCTGGAGTTTCAAATGTTTTAAAAGGTGAACTAGCAAAAGGTTTAAACATTATTGCAACTTCAACAATTGACGAATATTCAAAAAGGATTGAAAAAGAGCAAGGACTTTCTGGCATGTTCGAAATTGTGAAACTAGAAGAATCTGATGATGAAACGTTGTTTCGAATGATCCGCGAATCAATAAAAACATATCAAGAACATCATAAAATACAAATTGATGATGAAACGATTTCTGAATCTATTCGTTTATCTAAAAGATATTTAAAAGAAAAAAGTCTGCCAGAATCTGCTATCAATCTGATAGATCATACGATGTCTGTTCTAAAAACTTCTGGTGAAACTTTTTTAAAAGAAAAACCTGCGCTTATTAATAAACTTGAAGTATTAAAACAAAACGAAGCAGGTTTATCAGAAGAACAATTAATCAAAGAATGCAATTGGTTTTTAACTGATTTAGCAAACAAAACCACTTTTTTAATGATTGCTGACGAAGATAACAATCAAAAAACATTTGAATCTTCTGACTCTATCATTAATCATATTGAAAATCTTTTAGAAATAATCGAAAAAAGAGCTTTGGACAAACGTGTTCATATTGAAGCATTTGATTTATCTCTTATAATTGCTCAAAAAACGGGAATTCCAGCAGGTAAGTTAAATGAAGAAGAAAAAAACAAACTTAATACAATTGAAGATGTTTTAGGTAAAAGAGTTATCGGACAAGATCATTGTATTGCAACGGTTGCAGGTTCTATTTTAGAATCACGATCAGGTTTAAGCAAAGCAGGTCAGCCAATTGCGTCATTTTTCTTCCTTGGTCCAACTGGAACTGGAAAAACAGAATTAGCCAAAAGTTTGGCAGAATTTCTTTTTCAAGATGAAAATGCAATCATCAGATTTGATATGTCTGAATTTAAAGAAGAACATTCTGCAGCTTTACTTTATGGTGCGCCTCCAGGATATGTGGGCTACGAAGAAGGCGGTTTGTTAGTCAATAAAATAAGGCAAAAGCCCTACTCTATTGTTTTATTTGATGAAATTGAAAAAGCGCACCCATCCGTTTTTGATGTTTTCTTGCAAGTTATGGACGAAGGTAAACTTCACGATCGTTTAGGAAAAGAAGGTGATTTTTCGAATGCAATTATACTTTTTACATCAAATATTGGTGCAGATCATATTGTGGAAACCTTTAACAGCGGTCAAATTCCGAGTTCCACTTCTTTAATGGAAATTATGGCAAATTATTTCAGACCTGAGTTTTTAGGAAGGTTAACCGAAATAGTACCTTTTGCTCCACTTAATATCCAAAATGCCCTTAAAATATTCGAAATTCATCTTAAAAAAGAATTTACAGACTTATTGAAAAACATCAATATAGAAGTAGAAATTCCGATTGAGACTAAAACTTACCTTGCCGAAAACGGATTTAATGCTAAATATGGTGCAAGACCAATTAAAAGCATTATTAGAAGTCATTTAAGAAGACCTTTGGCAAAGAAATTAATTTCTGGAGAAGTTAAAGATGGCGATATCGTTACGGTAATTATTGAGAACAACGAAGTCAAATGGATTAAAGAAGAAGTTGTTTCAGTTGAAAATTAATTAAAACATCAATCATAAAAAAAAACGCTAAGATTAATTTCTTAGCGTTTTTTATTTTTATTCTAAAACTAAACCTATTTGGCCATCGTCGTCTAATTCTGTTTCAACCGGATCGTCTTCTGAAATTTCTGGTCTTTCAGGAACTTCTTCAACTGGTTCTTCATATGGAAGCGGTTCTAATAAATTAACTTGTCTTAATTTATCTGTCGTCAATTGATTTCCTAAAGCTTTAAAACCTTTTACGGCTATAAAGTCTTCCACATCGATATGAAGATCGTCTTTTTGAACTCCTTTTACTTTTGCAAAAATCAATTGCGCTACAGGACGATAATCTGTAGATACAATCTCTAACTGCGAATTTGGGTGATCTGTAATGAAACTTTCTTCTTTGCCTTCGTTTTCTACAAGGAAACGTTTTAAGAAATAACGTTCTTTTTCTCCATCATAATAAATTGCAGAAATTGGTTTTTTAGGTTTCCACTTCTCCAAAACAATCATATCTTCTTCAAAGTGAGTCGATAATTCTGGAATAATTACCTTTAATTTACCTGACTGACTTATTACTAAGATTTTATCTGTTGGTTTAAATTCACCCAAAAGTTCTCCTCTTGCATCAACATTTAAACGTTTTACAGTATCATCAAACCAAACTTTTCTTGGAAGTAAAGTCGAGATTCCTTTTTCTTTTAATTCGATTTTCTTGATTGGATATTTGGTTACCAAGTTTCCTTTAGAACCACGTCCTTTAATTGCTAAATTAGCAAAATCAATATCGAATTTCAGTTTTTTAATCGTTCCAACCTGACGCAGTAAAATAGTCACAACTTCAGCTTCTCCGTTTGGATTATGTGAAAAATAAACTACCTGAGAACCATTTGTTCCATTTGTTAAATCGTAAGCTTTATCACGTGTTACTCCGGTAACATTAAAACGTTTTATGTATGATGGGCCCGATTTACCATCACGATACATCATGTTATAAATAGTTCGCTTATCATTTTTATCAAAAACGGCCGCATGTATAATATCTTTTCCGATAAAAGTTTTTGAATCTACTTTTGTAATCATCAAAGTTCCATCACGCAAAAACACGATAACATCATCAATATCAGAACAATCGCCTACATATTCATCTTTCTTTAAACTTGTCCCAACAAAACCTTCTTCACGGTTTACATATAGTTTTGTATTTCTTAAAACTACTTTTGTTGCCTCAACATTATCAAAAACACGAAGTTCTGTCTGACGTTGACGGCCTTTTCCGTATTTCTCTTTTAATTTTGTAAAATAGGCAATAGCAAAATCGGTAAGATGTTCCAAATTGTATTCTACCTCTTTCATTTCTTCCTCTAATTTCGAAATCAACTCGTCTGCTTTATCAGAATCAAAACGAGTAATACGAATCATCGGAATTTGAGTCAAACGCTGCAAATCTTCATCGTTGATTTCTCTAACGAATGACTTTTTGAAAGGCTCGAATCTATCATACAAGTATTTGTATAATGATTCTCTGTCTCCATATAATTTGAAGTCAATGTACATTTCTTCACGGATGAAGATTTTTTCTAAAGTAGAAAAATGCCATTTATTCTTTAATTCTTCTAACTGAATTTCTAATTCCTGACGAAGTAAATCAACTGTTCTTTCTGTCGAAATTTTCAACATTTGAGAAACACCAATAAACAAAGGCTTGTTATCTTCGATAACGCATCCTAAAGGCGCTACAGATGTTTCGCAAGCAGTAAAAGCAAATAAAGCATCGATTGTTTTATCTGGCGAAACTCCTGGGAAAAGGTGAATTAAAATCTCAACATCAGCCGCGGTATTGTCTTCAATTTTCTTGATTTTGATTTTACCTTTTTCATTGGCTTTCAAAATACTATCAATCAAACTCGATGTATTGGTCGAAAACGGAATCTGCGTAATCACCAAAGTATTTTTGTCTAATTGCGAAATCTTAGCACGCACACGCACACGACCGCCACGCATTCCGTCGTTGTAATTCGAAACGTCGGCAATACCTTGCGTCATAAAATCAGGATAAAGCGTAAATGGTTTTCCCTTTAAGATTTTAATCGAAGCGTCTATTAATTCGTTGAAGTTATGAGGCAAAACTTTCGTTGATAAACCAACTGCAATACCTTCTGCTCCTTGTGCTAAAAGCAATGGGAATTTAACTGGAAGATTGTTTGGTTCTGCACGACGTCCATCGTACGAAACACCCCAATCGGTAATTTTTGGAGAATACAAAACCTCCAAAGCAAATTTAGATAAACGTGCCTCAATATAACGGGAAGCTGCCGCACCGTCGCCAGTTAAGATATTTCCCCAGTTTCCTTGGCAGTCAATCAATAAATCTTTTTGACCAATTTGCACCATTGCATCACCAATACTCGCATCTCCGTGAGGGTGATACTGCATGGTGTGCCCTACTACATTGGCAACTTTATTATAACGACCATCATCCAACTCTTTTAAAGAGTGCATAATACGACGCTGAACAGGCTTGAATCCGTCTTCGATAGCAGGAACTGCACGCTCCAGAATTACGTACGAAGCGTAATCCAAGAACCAGTCTTTGTACATTCCGGTTACTTTCGTAATAACGTCTTCGCCTTCTTCTTCCTGATTTTCGTAAAAATGCTGTCCTTCAAAATGTTTAGCATCTACGTCGATAATCTCATCGTCATCACCATTTTGATTGTCATCAATCTGGTTTTCATCCTGATTATTCTCGTCGTCGCTTGGAATTATGTTATCGTCTTCTTCGTCTTTCATATATTTTGTTCAGTATAAATACTAAAAATTCTTCTTCTTTAATTTTAAGCTTCCTCAAGCTCATCAATCTCAACCTTCAAATTCTTGATAATAAACTCTTGTCTATCAGGCGTGTTTTTCCCCATATAGAAAGACAATAACTGTTCGATAGAAGTATTTTTATCCATCATAATTGGATCTAGTCGAATTGTATCTCCAATAAAGTTTTTGAACTCATCTGGCGAAATCTCTCCCAAACCTTTAAATCGCGTGATCTCTGGTTTTGGTTTCAGTTTTTCAATCGCGTCTTTTCTTTCTTCTTCAGAATAACAATAAATCGTTTCTTTCTTGTTACGAACCCTGAAAAGTGGTGTCTGTAAAATATACAAATGCCCTTCTTTGATTAATTCTGGAAAGAATTGTAAAAAAAACGTAATCAAAAGCAAACGAATGTGCATTCCGTCGACATCGGCATCGGTTGCGATTACGATGTTGTTGTAACGTAATTTTTCTAATCCGTCTTCGATATCTAATGCCGCTTGCAATAAGTTAAATTCTTCGTTTTCATACACGATTTTTTTACTCATCCCGTATGAATTCAAAGGCTTACCACGCAAACTGAAAACCGCTTGTGTATTCACATCACGAGATTTTGTAATCGATCCAGAAGCCGAATCTCCCTCGGTAATAAAAAGCGTACTTTCTAGGTTTCTTGGGTTTTTAGTATCTGGAAGGTGCGCACGACAATCTCTTAATTTTTTATTGTGAAGATTGGCCTTTTTAGCACGATCTGTCGCCAGTTTTCTAATTCCAGATAATTCTTTACGCTCACGTTCTGCCTGAAGAATTTTACGCAATAAAGCTTCGGCAGTTGTTGGATTTTTATGCAGGTAATTGTCCAGTTTCGTTTTGATGAAATCATTAACGAAAGTACGAACAGAAACTGCTGGAGTTCCGTCATCAGAACCCATATCTGTAGAACCTAATTTTGTTTTAGTCTGAGACTCGAAAACTGGTTCCATTACTTTAATACTAATCGCACTTACAATCGATTTACGAACGTCTGAAGCTTCGAAATTCTTATTGTAAAATTCACGAATTGTTTTTACAACTGCCTCACGGTAAGCCGCTAAGTGCGTTCCTCCTTGAGTTGTATTCTGACCGTTTACAAAAGAGTGATATTCTTCACTATATTGGGTTTTACTGTGTGTAAGTGCAACTTCAATATCATGATCTTTCAGGTGAATAATTGGATATTCTAAGTCTTCTTCGTTAATGGTTTCTTCTAATAAATCACGAAGTCCATTCTCTGAATAATATTTTTCTCCGTTAAAAATAATCGTCAAACCATTGTTCAAATAACAATAGTTTTTGACCATTTTAATCACATATTCTAAACGGAATTTATAGTTTTTGAAAATCGTTTCGTCTGGCGTAAAAACTACTTTTGTTCCTTTACGTTTTGTTGTATCGATAACATCTTCTTCAAGAACAAGGTTTCCAGCAGAAAATTCCGCTCCTTTTTGTTTATCATCACGAACAGATTCTACACGGAAATAATTAGACAACGCATTTACCGCCTTTGTTCCGACCCCGTTCAAACCAACTGATTTCTGGAAAGCTTTAGAATCGTACTTTCCTCCAGTATTCATTTTCGAAACTACATCGACTACTTTACCCAACGGAATTCCACGCCCGTAATCACGAACCGAAACCGTCCTGTCTTTAATAGAAACTTCAATAGTTTTTCCGGCACCCATAACGAACTCATCGATACAGTTGTCTAAAACCTCTTTTAATAAAATGTAAATACCATCATCCGGTGATGATCCGTCCCCTAATTTCCCGATGTACATACCCGGACGCATACGAATATGTTCCTTCCAATCGAGTGAACGAATATTATCTTCGTTGTATTGATTTTGCTCTAGCATAAATGAATTTAGGATTTTTGGCTAATGTACCATTTATCGGTAAAAAATAAAAGCGTATTACTTTTTTGTTATGAATAATAACAGTTTTAAAATCTATTTTATACTGATTTTAAACTAAACGGATACTAAATTATAAAAAACTGCTTTTTTAGCAAAAAAATACTATTTAATTCCGAGTACTTCTTTCGCCAAGGCAATCATTTCGGGGGTTCCCGTATTTTTGTTTTTTTCGTCAGACAATTTCACAACTCCTTGCCAATGTGTATTATCAGGTTTTGTATCGGTTAATTTTATAACCATATTCATTGCCGGAAGTCCAACGTCGTTTGTGAAGTTTGTTCCAATTCCGAAAGACATTTTTATTTTGTCATGACAGAAATCGACTATTCTTTTTACCTTTTCAAAATTTAAGGAATCAGAAAAAACAATGGCTTTAGATTTAGGATCGATTCCCATTTTGATGTAATGCGAAATTACTTTTTGAGCAAATTCTATCGGGTCACCACTATCATGTCGAACTCCATCAAAAAGTTTTGAATATTTTTTATCAAATTGATTGAAAAATATATCGGTTGTATAAGTGTCTGTTAATGCAATTCCGAGATCTCCGCTATATACTTGTGTCCAATGTTCAAGACTTATCGAATTAGCCATTTTAAAACCATACTGCGCAGCATGAAACATAAACCATTCGTGTGCATGCGTTCCTAACGGACGTTTATTGTTGATCATTGCAAAATGCACATTGCTTGTTCCGATGAAACTTTGACCGCCGTAAGTTCTTAAGGTTTCGTTGACTAGATTATGAACTTCATGCGAATGGCGACGTCTCGTACCAAATTCAAGAACTGAAACTCCTAGCTTATTGTAATTTTCAATTTTTTCCTGAGTAATCTTTTTTATGGCTTCATCATTTAAACGAATTAAATGGCTCGCTTTATAAAATAGTTCCGAAATCAAAGCCATCAAAGGCACTTCCCACAAAATAGTTCTGTACCAAAATCCTTCAACTGTAACCGAAATTTCTGAACCTTCTTGACTAATCTGAACTTCAGACGGATCAAAACTATATCCTTGCAGAAAATCTAAATAAGTTGGGTCAAGATAAGGGCAATAATGTGCTAGATAACTTTTTTCGTCTTTCGTTAAACGCAAATCCGCCATGGCATCTACAGAATGACGAAGCAAATCTGCAAAACCTGGCGGAAAAATATGTTTTCCACGATTTATAAATCCGTAACGGACTTTTGCTTTTGGAAAAAGCTTTATTACAGCATGCTGCATTGTAAATTTGTAGAAATCATTATCTAAAATTGATTTCAAAAAAGTAGTTTCCATAGCATCAAATTCTTTTCATTTACCGCTAAGATACGGCAATTTCAGAAAACATAATAGATGAAAGAACTCTTATTTTTTTAGACAACTTTAAAAGAAACAGTACTATCTCCATCAACAAAAATGGTAATGTAATTTCCGATATTGCCGTCAATAAGAATTTGAAATTCTAATCCTCCTCTTTTCTCTTTCGGATTAAGAACTTTAACAGGCTGATTCTTTTTATTTAAATAAAAAACCTGATTGGATTTGGAAACATTTTTAATTTCTACAGTAATTTTATCTCCACTTTTCACTTCGACTATTCCTGAATTTGGAGTTTTGATTTTATAATCGTTTTCGATGGTTTTATTATAAATCAAAGGACCGTTTAAGAAATCTTCTTTGCTTAATCGATCACCTAAAAATGATCCAGAATCTGGATAATGCTTTGCAAAGAAATAATCAGGATCGGTATCAAAATAAATTGGATTAAAATCATTGACCATTCTTCCTTTGCTGCTGTCATAATAGCCTTGCCCCCAAGTCACATCAATAAGACGCCACTTTTTGTTAATCAAAACCATATTCCAAGCGTGGTTTGAAGAAGTATTTTTTCTTCCAATATCAGCTGGCCTTGTTTTAGAATCTCCTTTTACTATTTCGCATTTCAAACCAACTTGTTCCGCCAAATTCTGATACAAAGCTGTAAAACCTTCACAAACTGCTTTTTGAGATTTAAAAGCTTTTTGAATAAGATTATCATTCAGCTGTTTAATTTTTCGTTGTTTTTCAGCTTCAGAAGAATAGCTGAAACCCTGCACTTTCGGCGGATTCAGAAATGCATTGTAATCGTATTTTATATTGAAAGCAATCCAGCTGTAAATTGCTCTCGCTCGTTCTGCTTCAGAATCAAAATCTTTTTCAATTCTTTCTGCTAATTGCTCGGTGGTATTAAAGCTTTTCGGGTATTTTGCGACAATCTTATCCACTTCATTTATCTTTTGTGCAAAGGTAAAATTCAGGAAAAAAGCGTTCAAAAAAAGAATTAGAAAAGCAATCTTTTTTATTGGCATGTATTTAAAAACTTGATTTGATAATATCTTTTAATTCTTGATCTAATTCTGGATTTGAGATTTTATTTTCTTGCAAATCAAAGTTTGCATTGAAAGCAGGAAGAGAAAAAGCACCTTTAATATCGGCTCCATAACGCGGGAAAAGATTTTGAGCAATTCCTAAAACTGAAGCACCGCCTCTTCCCCCAGGAGAAGTTGCTAATAACAACATTGGTTTGTTCTGAAAAACATCTTTTTCGATACGAGAACTCCAATCGAAAACATTTTTGAAAGCAACAGAATAGTTTCCGTTATTTTCTGCCATTGAAACTACTAAAATATCAGCTTCTTTCAATTTATTTAAAAAGGCTTGAGCCACTTCATGCTGGCCAACTTCTTTCTCTAAATCGACACTAAAAACTGGCATTGCAAAATCGTTAAGATCTAAAACCTCAACATCGGCATTTTCAAACAAACTAGATGCGTAAGTCGCTAAATGTTTGTTGATTGAGTGCTTGCTGTTACTTCCTCCAAAGGCTATAATTTTCATATCGTGGTATTTATATATTTTTTTGCTTTCAAAAATTAAGCCATAAAATTACAATGCATTTTCAATTAAATAAAAAAGATAGCATCTATTTGGTTTATTTTTTATTCCGGTTCTATTTCAAAAACCTCTTTTTGAATTTCTACAGAATAATCATTTGGCGAAATACTTCCCCCAAAAGCCTTAGCGTAAACTTTGGTAAATTCTGCTCCAAAATATAAAATAATAGCCGAGTAATAAACCCAAACCAAAATTATAATTACAGAACCCGCCGCACCGTAAACACTCGCAACTGTTGAATTTCCTAGATAAACTCCAATTGCAAATTTACCTATCATGAATAAAATTGCAGTACTCGAAGCTCCAATAAAAGCATCTTTCCATCTGATAATTCCATCTGGTAAAGTTCGGAATATAATAGCAAAAAGCAATGTGATACTGACAAAAACAATCAATAAATTAACCACATAAAAAACGTAAACTGTTGTGTCTGGAAAATACAATTTTAAACGGGTATTGAGAAGATCTAATGTAGCGTTGACCATTAAACTGACCAACATCAGGAATCCAACTGAAACAATCATAGAAAAAGACATGATTCTGTTTTGGATAAATTTTCGGAGTCCTTTATTGGGTTTTGCACGAAGTCCCCAAATGTAGTTTATAGAACTCTGAATTTCTGCAAAAACTCCCGAAGCCCCGATCAAGAGCATCACAACCCCAAAAACGGTTACAAATACATTACTGTCTGATAATTGAACATTTTTGATTGCCTCCTGTATTTGTACCGCAGCATTATTTCCAACCAACCTATTTATTTGACCGTATAATTGACCTGTGACTGCCTCTTCCCCAAAAAAGAAGCCACAAATAGTAATTATAATAATCAACAAAGGAGGCAAAGCAAAAATGGTATAGTAAGATAACGCCGCACTGAGCTTTATGGCATTATCGTCATTGAATTCTAAAAATGTCGTTTTTAATAAATACCAAGTTCTAGAAAAGATATTGTGATTTTTCATTTGCTGATTTTTTGATATTTACTCAAATTTAAGCATTAATGAAATTTCGTTATTTCTTTGATTTTAGGCAGATTTTACATTTTTACCATGTTTATTTATAATGGCAGAAAATCCCTTTATCATAAACGGTCCACAAACTTGCTTTTTGATTGGCCGCTTTTAATGCATTGTTTGCCCAAGTATTGCATGTATAGAAAAGGCTGTAGCTTCCTTTTGCTTCATAAAAAGCATCTTTTTTTCCGTAGCTGTGACCTTCAATCCATTGCGGATGAAGTGGATCACTAAAACTTTCTGAAATATAAGTTACCAGTTTTTGATAATTTTCTTTTGTAATTAAAATGCGTTTGCAATCATCACCTTCTCTTAATTGCTTGAAAAATGTAGCATGAACAGCTGAAGAACTGATTCCAAATGCGGCTTTGAAAGCTGTACTTGCTTTTAAATCTGACCATTCTGGAGTTTCAAGATAAAATCCTTTATCTCCCCAACCGAATCCTATATAATTCATTAACGAATCTTTTGATTGTGTTTGACTGAATTGAATTTCATTCCTCCAATCTTTAATTTCGTTTTTAACTGGAACTACAATATCGGTATGGACTCCGTTAGAAAGAATGTAAATAGGAATAGCATTTTGTTCTTCGACTTTCGCTATATCTGAATTCACAGTAATTTTTGAAATAATTAAAACAGATGAAATGTAAAGAGCAAGGGAAGCGAAAATTCCGAAAAGTGTCCAGCCCAAAAATTTGAAAGATTTTTTTAGCATTTTGATTGATTGGTTTTAGATTAATAATTGGTTAATTTTTCTGTAACCAATTACTGAGCCAAAAATTTTGCTTCTTAAAAATAGCACACGGATTTTACTGATTCGCTTTCGCGAAAGCGCGGATTTAAAGGGATTTTTCTTCTCATTTTTTGTCTTCCTGAGCGAAGTCGAAGGACACGCTAGAAACTCCACAAACAGAATCGACAATCTTTGCGGGGCTTCGACTTCACTCCGCCTGACAAGCGATGGCTTTTATCTATTTTCTTTCTTCTTTTCTCTATTTTCTAAAAACAAAAAAACTGCTGAATCTCTCCAGCAGTTTTTTTCTATATATCTTTCTTCTTGTTTCTTTCTTCAAAAAAAAGATTAAACGTTAAAACGGAAGTGCATTACATCACCATCTTTTACTACGTATTCTTTTCCTTCAACTTTGAATTTTCCAGCTTCTTTTGCTTTTGCTTCAGAACCGTATTGAACGTAATCTTCGTATGAAATAACTTCTGCACGGATGAAACCTTTTTCAAAGTCAGTATGGATAACTCCTGCTGCTTGTGGTGCAGTTGCTCCAATATTGATTGTCCAAGCACGAACTTCTTTTACACCAGCTGTGAAGTAAGTTTGTTGTTTTAATAATTTGTAAGCTGCACGAATTAAAACTGATGCTCCTGGCTCTGTTAATCCCATATCTTCAAGGAAAACCTGACGCTCTTCGTAACTTTCTAATTCTGTAATATCAGCTTCTGCTCCTACTGAAAGGATAATAACTTCAGCTTCTTCGTCTTTTACTAATTCACGAACTTGATCTACATACTTATTTCCGTTTACTGCTGAACTTTCGTCTACGTTACAAACGTATAAAACTGGTTTTGCAGTAATTAATTGGAAACCTTCCATCAAAACTTCTTCGTCATTACTTTGAGGAACAATTGTTCTTGCAGATTTCGCTTGTAATAAAGCTTCTCTAATTCTATTTAATAAAGCTTCTTCTGTTTGAGCTTCTTTATTTCCTGTTTTTGCAGCACGTTTTACTTTTTCTAAACGTTTTTCAACAGTTTCTAAATCTTTTAATTGTAATTCGATATCGATAGTTTCTTTATCGCGAATTGGATTTACGTTTCCGTCAACGTGTACAATATTATCATTGTCAAAACAACGTAAAACGTGAATGATAGCATTACATTCTCTAATGTTTCCTAAAAACTGGTTTCCAAGACCTTCACCTTTACTTGCTCCTTTTACTAAACCTGCAATATCTACAATATCAACAGTTGCCATTTGAACGCGTTCTGGTTTTACCAATTCTTCCAATTTGTTGATTCTTGGATCTGGAACGTTTACAACACCAATATTAGGTTCGATTGTACAAAACGGAAAGTTCGCACTTTGCGCTTTTGCATTAGATAAACAATTAAATAATGTTGATTTTCCAACATTTGGTAATCCTACAATTCCTGCTTTCATCTGTTTGTTTCTATATTATTTATACGACCTTTTTATATTAGGTCTAAAACATTAAACATTGTGTTTTAATATTTTGTGATTTAAATGCTCTTTTATTCTTTTCTGCCAAAATGATATTTTTCGGCTTTAAAATTTTGCAAATATAAGATTTAATAGCTCTTGCGCGAAGTAAAAATGTTCAATAATATAATTTTAGAGCTAATCTTAAAAATTTTTAAACATTTCATTAATTTTTTGTTAAAAAAAGTTAATTTTATAAAACTAATCAACAAAAAAACAAACCAAAAAACCAATTACCATGAAAAAGATTGCATTATTAATATTTCTGCTGAATGCAGGGTTTCTCTTCGCGCAAAAAGAAGTCTCGGGGATCGTTAAAGACAAAGCCGGAGCACCGCTTCCTGGTGTCAATATTGTCGAGAAAGGGACAACAAATGGCGTTTCTACCGATTTTGAGGGTAGTTATAAAATAAAAGTAAAAGAAGGTGCAACTTTAATCTTTAGTTATGTTGGATTCTCAACAGTTGAAAAAGCAGCTTCTGGCGACAAAATAAATATTATTTTAGGTGAAAATAGTGACGGTCAAGTTTTAAATGACGTTGTGGTTACAGGATCTAGAAGCACCAAGAGGACTGTGGTAAATTCTGCTGTTCCAATTGATGTTATTAGCGTTAAAGATGTTACAACTCAGAGTGGTAAAATTGAAATCAATCAATTGCTTCAATATGTTGCTCCTTCTTTCAATGCGAATAAACAATCGGGGTCTGACGGTGCCGATCACGTAGATCCAGCTTCGTTAAGAGGTATGGGGCCTGACCAGACTTTGGTTTTAATTAATGGAAAAAGAAGACATCAATCGTCTTTAATTAACTTATTCGGAACAAGAGGACGCGGAAATACAGGAACAGATTTGAATGCAATTCCTGCCGCTTCTATTAAAAGAATTGAAATTTTGCGCGACGGTGCTTCAGCACAATACGGTTCTGATGCCATTGCAGGAGTTATCAATATTATAACAAATGACAATGTAAATGAATTAACAGGATCTGTAACTTACGGTGTTTTTGACACGCATGCGAAAGGCGATTTTCTTCCTGGAACTCCTAACACAAAAGGATACAGATTAGATCAAGATGGAAATGGAAATTCATACGGAAAAGATCAAGATTTTGATGGAGGTTCTGTGAGAGTTGCAGCCAATTATGGAGTTGCTTTAGGAACTAAAGGCGGTTATGCAAACTTTACAGGTGAATTTATAAACAAAAATAAAACGCTGAGACCTGCTTACGATTTCAGAAAAGGTTTTGGAGACGCGAGCATGCATGGTGTTAATTTATTTGCTAATTTTTCTATTCCTATTGCAGATAAAACGGAGTTTTATGCTTTTGGAGGAAGTAATTTTAGAGATACAGATGCTTACGCATTTACAAGAAATGATGGCGAAAGAGTTGTAGAATCAGTTTATCCTGGAGGTTACACGCCAAGAATCACATCAAAAATCAATGATAATTCTGTTGCTGCTGGAATTAAAACAGAATCTTCTGGAGGATGGAAATTTGATTTGAGCAATACTTTCGGAAAAAATAAATTCCAATACGATATTAAAGGAACGATAAATGCTTCTCTTGAAGAAAAATCTCCGCATGAATTTGATGCTGGAGGGCATAGTTTGCTTCAAAACACCACAAATTTTGATATTTCTAAAAACTACGACACTGTTCTTAAAGGCTTTAATATTGCTTTTGGAACTGAATTTAGAGTTGAAAAATTTGAAATATTTGCAGGAGAAGAAGGTTCTTATGCAACTTATGATACTAACGGCCAGCCTATAACTGATCCAACAACTCAAAGTCCGCCAACAATTCCTAATCCTGATTACGATCCTACTGATCCTGATTCTTCTCCGACAATACCAAGACCGGGAAGTTCTCAAGGTTTCCCAGGTTATAGCCCTGCAAATGAAGTAAACAAAAGCCGTACAAATTTCTCTTTATATGCCGATGGCGAATTGGATATTACAGAAGCCTTGATGGTTAGTGGAGCTTTACGTTTTGAGAATTACAGCGATTTTGGAAGCACTTTAAATGGAAAATTAGCTTCAAGATTAAAACTTGGCAATCATTTCAATTTAAGAGGTTCTGTAAGCACAGGTTTCCGTGCTCCTTCTTTAGCTCAGGTTTATTACAATTTACGTTTTACGAACTTTAATGCAAGCGGTGCAACCGAAGTTTTATTGGCGCCAAATGATAGCGAAGTTACTAGAGCTTTTGGAATCAGCAAATTAAATGAAGAAAAAGCAGTCAATGCTTCTCTAGGTTTTACTGCAACTTATGGAGATTTCACTGCAACAATTGATGGTTATTACATTCAAGTAAAAGACCGTATTGTTCTTACAGGATATTTTGATGCAAGTGCTTTAAATCTTGGCGTTTCAGAAGCGCAATTTTTTGCCAATGGTGTAGACACAAGCACGCATGGTCTTGATGTGGTTTTATCTTGGAAAAAAGGATTTGATTTTGGAAACCTTAGCGCAACTTTGGTTGGAAACATCAATGATATGAAAATTGATAAAGTTAAAAGCGGTACACTCGATGAAGCTACTTTCTTCGGAAAACGTGAAAAAGCCTTTTTACTGGCTTCTGCTCCAGACAACAAATTTGGCTTAAACCTTAATTATGCCAAAAAGAAATTTGACGCTGGTTTGGCTTTTACTCGTTTTAGCAAAGTTGTTTTGGTCGATTATGCAGATGAAGATGATGTTTACAACCCGAGAGTGGTGACCGATTTAACTCTTGGCTATCAATTTACTAAAAGTTTAAAACTGACTATCGGAAGCAATAACTTGTTTAATGTATATCCGACTAAACAAGACGAACAAGGAAACACAGAAGCTGGAGGTTATTGGGATGCCGTACAAATGGGCTTCAGCGGTGCTTACTACTACGCAAGACTTGGATTCAATTTTTAATTATGATCACAAGAGGCTTCTACCAATCCCGAAACGTCAGGACGGGACGCTCAGCCTGACAAACATATAAGAACAAAAAAATCCTGAACTTGCGTTCAGGATTTTTCTTTCTATTTATTAATTACAATTTAAACTCTAATGATGCGATGATAGCTTTTTCTTCATCGGTTGCTGTAAATCCTGAAATATCCCAATAATTGGTCAGGATTTTGTTTTTCTTATTAAAAAGCGATTTCTCCTTAAAAACATCACTTTCATTATAAGTGAAATTCTGTTTATTGAAACCCGTTGTAACAAAACTATTTCTTACTTGAACATTTTTAGTTTTTTCTTTTGAAACGACATCGTAAGCAATTTCTTCATTTGAACTCAACAAATAATAGTCGGTTCCGTCCCATCTGTAATTTACTTTTACAAACGATTTTGTCATGTTTTTATCGCCTTCTTTTGTTTTTTCTTCCACTTTATCAAGAGTGGCTGGCGTAACCGTAATTGTAAATTCTACAATAATTTTTTTCTCAGGATCGTAAATGATTTCAAAATTATCAATTGCTTCTTTTGCTTTGTCTAAAGGAACAGCCGACATTATATAATAAGCAGCATTTTTTGCATGACCTTTAGTTGTAAAATCATATTCCTTTTTCGCATTAGGACTTAGCAACGGATCTAAGTATTTAAAATTCGAATAATTCTCCATGATATCATTCAAATTATAACCTTTCAAATCAGTACTTACATCTGTCTCTATTAAGCCATAAGAACGATTCTGTTCTACTAATAACGTAGTTGTATTGTTTTTATTGAATTGAAAGTTGACTAATCCGTCGTTATAATAAGAATATTGATTGTCTAACATGAAAAATTCACGAACATATACCTTTAGTCTATGTGCAACACCAATTTTCTGTTTCGAATTTGCAACTACTTTCTGAAGCATTTTTTGCGGATTCTCATTTGAAACGACAACTTCATCTAAGTTTTCCTTTTTATTTTTAAGGTAAACCACAAATCCGTTTTCTTTTAAAGCTGCCCAGCGAAGAGTCAGATTTTCATAATTCATCTCAGAAACTTCAACATTTGAGCCTCCGCTCAAAACAAAAGTTACTTTACCCTCTTCATTAGTCATTAAAACCTGTTTTGTTTTTAGGACTTGTACAGTAGCATTTTCTATTGGTTGCAACGTTTCAATGTCTTTTACATAAACAGAATACTCATCGCTTTGTGCAAAAACATTCAAATTAAAAAATACGACAAATAAAAGTAGGAGTTTCTTCATATGCGTTGTTATTTTTTTAACTAAAGTATTATTTTTTTAACAATTACGCAACAGTCAAAAAATAAAACATTAAGCACCAACAAACTAACTTTTAAAATTACCTGATATCAGGGTAAAAAAAAATCCTGAGTTTTTTAACTCAGGATTCATTTTTTTAGATGTTCAGAAAATTATTCAGCATGTAAAAACGCTTGTCTTTCTAACAAAGTTTCTTCGTCTTCAACATGATTGTCATCAGGTACACAACAGTCAACCGGACAAACAGCAGCACACTGCGGCTCATCATGGAAACCTTTACATTCTGTACATTTTCCTGGTACTATATAGTAGATTTCGTCAGAAATTGGAGTTTGCGCGTCTTCAGCGTCTACTTCAGTTCCGTCAGGTAATACAATTTTTCCAGAAAGACTTGTTCCGTCTTTATATCTCCAATCATCTGCTCCTTCATATATTGCTGTATTTGGGCACTCTGGTTCGCAAGCCCCACAATTGATGCATTCGTCAGTTATAATTATTGCCATCGTTTATTAGTCTTAAAGTTAAAAATCTTAAAGTTCTAAAGTCAAAATAAAGACAAGCATCGCTTTTGACTTTATGACTTTTGACTTTCGACTTAATTATGCTTATTTTTGTGCAAAATTACAATCAAAACAATTCATAAGCAAACATTATGACATTAGAAACAAAAAAAAGTGTTTTTGTTGAATTAGGAAAATTTTTAAGTCAGTTTTCTGAAGGCGCTTCTGTGCAAAAATCTGACGTTTTATATAATGATATCTTTTTTGAAGATTTCGAGAATCTGATTCGCCTATCGCAATCCCATAACGGATGGTATACTCCCGAGCAGGTTTATTTCTCCATCCAATCATGGGCAGAAGCTTTAACGGCAGAAAATATTGACAAATGGCTTTCAGCTTACAAAATGGATCAGAATAACGAAAATCCAAAAAACGTTGCTTTGATTTTAGCTGGAAATATTCCGTTGGTAGGTTTTCATGATTTTTTATCAGTTTTAATTACAGGAAATAAAGCTTTAATCAAAACTTCTTCAAACGATCAACATTTATTGCCATTTTTGGCTAAATATTTAATTGCTGTTGATGAAAATTTGAAAGATAGCATCACTTTCGTGGAAGGAAAATTAGAAAACTTCGATGCAGTAATTGCCACTGGAAGCAATAATACTTCCCGTTATTTTGAATATTATTTCAAAGACAAACCATCAATTATTCGTAAAAATAGAAATTCAGCAGCGGTTTTAACTGGAAAAGAAACCAACGAAGAATTGGAAGCTTTAGGAGAAGATATTTTCAGATATTTTGGTTTAGGATGCCGAAATGTTTCTAAACTTTTTATTCCTAAAGATTATTCATTTGAACCATTTTTCCAAGCTATATTTAAATACCAAGACGTTATTCATTACGAAAAATATGCTAATAATTACGATTATAACAAGGCTGTATTTTTGATGAGCAATTTCAAATTATTAGATAACGGATTTTTGACTTTAAAAGAAGATTCGAGCTACGCCTCTCCTATTTCGAGTGTTTTTTATGAATACTACGAAAATCTTGAAGAACTTAAAAAACGTCTTCAGGAGGACACAGATCAAATTCAATGTATTGTTAGCACTAATTTAACTACAAATAGTATAGCATTTGGCGAAACCCAAAAACCTCAATTGTGGGATTATGCAGATAATGTCGATACTATAACGTTTTTGTTAACAACAAAGTAATAATTTGTTTAATTATTTCGAATATTTTAACTCTTTTTCGGCTCTTATTACCGAAATTTGCGTCTTTAAAATTTTCGACTATTAACAACAACCATGAAAAAACACAACTACAGCGCAGGACCAAGTATTTTACCTCAGGAAGTTTTTGAGAAGGCATCAAAAGCAATTTTAAATTTTAATGATTCAGGGTTATCTATCCTTGAAATCTCGCACCGAAGCAAAGATTTCGTTGCAGTTATGGAGGAAGCTCGTTCCCTTGCTTTAGAATTATTAGGACTTCAAGGAAAAGGTTATCAGGCTTTATTTTTACAAGGCGGTGCCAGTACAGCATTCTTGATGGCTCCATACAACTTAATGAAAGAAAACGGAAAAGCAGCTTATTTAGATTCAGGAACGTGGGCAACTGCGGCAATCAAAGAAGCTAAACTTTTCGGTGAAACTGTTGTCGTAGCATCTTCAAAAGAAGAAAATTATACTTATGTTCCAAAAGGTTACGAAATTCCAGCTGATGCTGATTATTTCCACTGCACAAGTAACAATACTATTTTCGGAACTCAAATGAAAGAATTCCCATCAACAAATGTTCCTGTCGTATGCGATATGAGTTCTGATATTTTTTCTCGTGAATTAGATTTTTCTAAATTCGACTTAATCTATGCTGGAGCTCAAAAAAATATGGGACCTGCTGGAACTACTTTAGTGGTAGTAAAAGAAGAAATCTTAGGCAAAAACGGAAAAACAATTCCAAGTATGCTAGATTACGCTAAACACATCAAAGGAGAAAGTATGTACAATACTCCACCTGTATTTGCTGTTTACGTTTCTCTTTTAACTTTACAATGGATTAAAGAAAAAGGCGGAATCGCTGCTGTTGAAAAATTAAACAACGCTAAAGCGGAATTACTTTACGCTGAAATCGACAGAAACCCATTATTTAAAGGTGCTGCTGCAGTAGAAGACCGTTCTAACATGAACGTAACTTTCTTATTGAACAACCCAGAGCACACAGAAACTTTTGACGCTTTATGGAAAGCTGCAAACATTTCTGGATTGCCAGGACACCGTTCTGTAGGTGGTTACAGAGCTTCAATCTACAACGCTATGCCAATTGAAAGCGTTCAGGTTTTAGTTGATGTAATGAAAGCTTTAGAAAGTAAAGTTTAGTTTTCAGTCGCAGTCACAGTTTACAAAAAAGAAAAATCAAATAGTTGGTTTATCGATTAAACAAATAAACGATTTAACGATTAACCAAATAAAACAAAATACACACAATGAAAGTATTAGCAAATGATGGAATTTCTAAAAGTGGAATTCTAGCTTTAGAAAAAGGTGGTTTTGAAGTTATCACTACAAAAGTAGCTCAAGAACAAGTAGCTAACTATATTAATGAAAACAATGTTGACGTAATTTTAGTTCGTAGTGCAACTAAAGTTCGTAAAGATATTATCGATTCTTGTCCTGGCATCAAAATCATCGGTCGTGGTGGTGTTGGTATGGATAACATTGATGTGGATTATGCTAAAAGCAAAGGAATCCATGTAATTAACACTCCTGCTTCATCTTCAGAATCTGTTGCTGAATTAGTATTCGGACACTTATTTTCTGGTGTGCGTTTTTTACATGATTCTAACAGAAATATGCCTCTTGAAGGAGATTCAAACTTTGACGGTTTGAAAAAAGCTTACGCTAACGGAACAGAATTAAGAGGTAAAACTTTAGGTATTGTTGGTATTGGTCGTATCGGACAAGCTACTGCAAAAATGGCTCTTGGTTTAGGAATGAAAGTTATCGCTGCTGATAGCTTTATCCCTCAAGTTGATGTGAAAGTTGAATTTTTCGACGGACAATCAATCACAACTACAATCGTTTCTCAGTCTTTAGAATCTTTATTTAAAGAAGCTGATTTCATCACATTACACGTTCCTGCTCAGGATGGTTACATCATCGGAGAAAAAGAACTTGAAATCATGAAAGACGGTGTTGGAATCGTTAACTGTGCTCGTGGTGGTGTTATTGATGAAGTAGCTTTAGTAAAAGCTTTAGACTCAGGAAAAGTTGCTTTTGCAGGTTTAGACGTTTTCGAAAGCGAACCAAAACCAGAAATGGCAATCTTAATGCATTCTAAAATCTCTTTGACTCCGCACATCGGAGCTGCAACTGGAGAAGCACAAGACAGAATTGGTACTGAATTAGCATCACAAATCATTACTTTATTAAGCTAATTAACTATAATTAAATTACTTAGAAGGGATTTATTAACACAGATTAATAAATCCCTTTCTTTTTTTGTTTAAATTTGATTGAATAATCTAAACCCTAAAGATCATGTTTGAACAATTAACCCAACTAGTACAACAATATGGAGGCGATGCTGTTGTAAACAATAACGCTGTCCCAAACGAACATAACGAAGCCGTAATAAGCGAAACAAGCAATTCTATTTTTGAAGGATTAAAGAAGATTGTTTCCGAAGGCGGAACCGATCAAATTGCCGGATTATTTAATGGAAGTACAGCTATTGATAGCTCAAATCCTGTTGTTCAGCAAATTCAACAGCAATTAAGCGGAAATCTTGGTGAAAAATTCGGATTAAGCAGCGCTGATTCAAATGGAGTTGCTTCGAATTTGATTCCGCAGATTTTAGGTTCTTTAGTTAATAAAGCAAAAGATCCAAACGACAGCAGTTTTCAAATTTCAGATATTATAAATTCCATTTCTGGAAACAGCGGACAAGCTTCTGGAATAATGGACACCATCTCTAAATACGGAATGCAATTCGGACTTGACCAAAACAACGACGGAAAAGTTGATGTTGCAGATGTATTAGTAGTTACCAAAAGCAAAGGAGGAATCGCTGGGTTTATTGGGAAACTTTTTGGAAGCAAGTAATTTTTAAGCAACAAAGGTACAGAGGTACAGAGGCTCAAAGGAGCAAGACAAAAAATATTCAAAGCTGTTTACTAATTAATTGGTAAATAGCTTTCTTTTTATAACACAATACCAACCTCTGAACCTTTGAACCTCTGCGCCTTTAAACCTTAACACGTTAGAATCATGTTAAACTCCATCCTCTTCTCGTCATTTATTCGTAAATTTAATTTATGAAAAATTGCATTTCCATATTGATAGTTTTGTTTACCATTATCGCGTGTTCTTCAGCCTCACAGAATGTCGCTAGCACCGATACTGCATCAAATAAAAAGGCAAACGATACTGTTAGAATTGCAAACGATTCATTAGAATACGAAGTCATTATTATCGATAACGGATTCTCTACCTGGCTTGCTTCTCGAGCTTATCCTAGAAACTATTATTCATTGCAATATCTTGAAAACAAAAACAATTTGTATGTAACAGAATGGAATAGTCGTGTTTTACAGCCACAGCGTTACAGTCCCAATTTGTACGAAATGTCGATTGACTATCGTCCAGACATTCATTATGGCTACGAAGTAAATTACTTAATTTACAATTACATGATTTATTTTCAAAATACTTACAAACAAAAGCTTTGGGGCTATGTTCCCTCAAGATAATATACTATATTTGTAATCATTACAAATAGCAATGAACAGATTAAAAAAACGCTGGGGAATCACCTCAAATTTACAAGCCATAATTATACTTATCGTTTTTGCCATCACAGGATCGGCATCTGCGTGGCTGTCTAAACCATTCTGCGTTTGGCTGGGCATTACTAAAGAAGATTTCGGAGGTTGGTTTACCCTCATTCGCCTTATCATTATCTTCCCTATTTATCAGGTTTTACTAGTTGCTATCGGAACTATTTTTGGGCAATTTAAATTCTTTTGGAACTTCGAAAAGAAAATGCTTAAAAATATGGGACTTGGATTTTTATTTAAAGAATAACTTCTCTCTTATTCTCATTTAATTAAAACCGTTCTGGTTAAGATTTACTCTTAATCCTAATTTTTGCATTTAATTTTTATTTTTTGATTATTCTACTATTCTTGAATTACATTTTAATCAATCCCAGAATTTATAAGACATTACTTATTTAAAAAATTGGCATAAAAAAAACGTTATACATTTTTTTTATGCCAATTTTTTATCAATACACATACAGAACAGGATGGTGCAGGATAGTTTTATTTTAAGTAATAACAAACTTTACAATAGCCTAAAAACTGATAATCAGACGATTATTATTTTAAACAAAATCATTACTTACTAACCAAACCACAATTTGACATGCTGAAAAATTACTTTAAATCCTCCGTGATGGCGGCGATGATTTGTCTCATTGCGCCCGCAAACAAGATTTTTGCCCAAAATCCAATTGTAAAAATTGACTTTGATCAAGCTGCAAGACCCAAAGCAGAAGTAAACGACCCCGATTACACCGCTTGGGTAATCGCTTCTGGTAACACCAGCACTTACACCGAAAACGGCGTTACATTTACCATGACCCGCGTTGGAAACAATGGCGATGCCTTAGGAACCAATTGGTACAAAGCAGGAATTCAAGCTCCTTTCTACGCTAGATTGGTCTGTGACGGACTTACCGTAAAAGGCACGACTGCAAATCTAGGCGCCCAAATCGAACTTAAAATAAGCGGTCTAGCAACAGGCGAACACACATTATTAGCTTTCTTTAATAACGTAGACAGCCCGACGACGAATACTTTTAGCCCTGTAGATATTTCTGTCGATGGGAATTTAGTCGTTGATAATTTAATTCCAACTGTAAGAGCAACAAAAACTGCCGATGCAAAATCTACTTATTTAAGATTTCAAGCTACAGCAGGAACCGATGTTGTGATTCTAATGGCTGCAGAAACTTCAGAAACAGAAAACATCAAAAATTTTATTCTTAATGGTTTTGAATTAAATACGCCTAATATTTTCTATCAGGCAACAAATCCAAATCCGAAGCAAAATGACGAACATGTAGAATTAACTTCGAGCGGAAAATTACTGCAATGGACCGCTGCGGCAAATGCTGTTTCGCACAACATCTATTTTGGAACAGACCAAGCAGCGGTTAACAACGCTGCAACATCTTCTCCCGAATTTAAAGGAAATCAAGCTTTGGCAAATACATCTTATCAAGTAAGCGGATTATACACAGGAGAAACATACTATTGGCGTGTTGACGAAGTTTTAGCAAACGGAGTTGAAAAAGGAAACGTTTGGCGTTTTCGTCCCGCACAGCTTGCTTTTCCAGATGCTGAAGGATACGGACGTTTTGCGCGCGGAGGACGTGGCGGAAAAGTAGTTGCCGTTACCAATCTAAACGACAGCGGTCCAGGAAGTTTCCGTGAAGCTGTGACAAACGATATTGGCCCAAGAACAATTGTTTTCAATACTTCTGGGGTTATCCAACTGCAATCTCGTTTGGTTTTAAGCCAGCCTTATGTGACAGTTGCTGGACAAACCGCTCCTGGAAAAGGAATCGTTATTCGTTCTGCTCCTTTTGGTGTAACTGGAAACGATGCCATTGTACAAAATCTAAGAGTCAGAATTGGCGCAGGACCAACTTATGACGGAATGGGATTAACTGGCGCTGACAACAGTATTATTGACCACTGCTCTATCAGTTGGACTATTGACGAATCTTTCAGTTCAAGATCTGGAAAAAATATCACACTTCAGAGAACACTTATTTCTGAGGCTTTAAATGCAGCAAATCACCAGAATTATCCAGCAGGAACAGAACATGGTTATGCAGCTACAATTGGCGGCGATATCGGAAGTTTTCATCACAACTTATTAGCGCATTGTTACGGCCGAAACTGGAGTCTTGGCGGCGGATTGGATGGCAGTGGCGCTTACACAGGAAAAATGGATATTACCAACAATGTCGTTTACAACTGGGGAGGAAGAACTACCGACGGAGGAACGAAAGAAGTCAATTTCGTAAACAATTATTACAAACCAGGTGCTGGATCGAAAATATTTGTTGCTTTCAATCAGCAAAATGAAGGAGTTGGAACTGGAATGCAGCAATGTTATTTTAACGGAAATGTAATGCCTGGCTATTTCGACGAAAACAATCAAACTTTAGGAAGAAAAGCTTCTGGCAATACTGTTTCTTACAACAACTTCGTAGACACTCCATTTTTCCCTTCTTATGTAACCACGCAATCTGCAAAAAACGCTTATAAAATTGTTCTTTCTGATGTTGGGTGCACACAACCTGAATTTGACGATCACGATCAGCGCATTATTTCAGAAACTTTAAACGGCACTTATTCTGCAGTTGGAAGCGTAACAGGAAAACCTGGATTCCCAGATAATGAAGCTGATGTTGGAGGTTTTGAAAGTTACCCAAGCGTTGTTAGACCTCAAAATTGGGATAGCGATCAGGATGGGCTGCCAAACTGGTGGGAAACTATTATCGGAACTAATTTAAATTCTGCCGTTGGAGATTTTTCAGATGCCAATGCCGATCCAGATTTAGACGGTTATACCAATCTAGACAAATATCTGCAATGGATGTCTGAACCTCATTATGATGCTGTGCTAGGAAACAAAATCTATATTGATATTCAAAAATTATCAAGAGGCTTTACAAACGGAGTATCCTATTCATTATCTCAAGTGACAAATGGAAACGCAACATTATCTGGAAACACGGTAGAATTCAAGCCAAACGCAAAAGGTTTATGTTCTTTCAAATTTACAGTTACAGATGCTGAAGGAGGAACAATGACTCGAAAAGTAAATATCCTAAGCGGCTATTCCACTTCGCCTATAAATGAGGTGATCAAAGATTTAATTGATAATTTTAAAGTTTGGCCTGTACCAAATACTGGAAACTTCTCAATTTTACTAGATGTTGATGTAGACAAAGCCGAACTTAGAATTTATAATATTTTCGGAAGAGAAATTCAAAAACGAACAATCAGCGGACAAACACAGGAAAATATCTCGATAACTGAAAAAGGTGTTTTTATTTTAAAAGTCACAGATTCAGACACTAAAAAAATATTATACCTTAAAAAAGTAATCATACAATAAGATTCAAATAAAAAGGCAGCTAAATTCTAGCTGCCTTTACTTTATTTTTCAGTAAACTCTTTAGGTTGTCGCGTAAAGAAATAAGTGTAAATCCAAGTCAGGGTAAAAGACGGAATCACATCTGTAAAAGGCAGTATTTCCTCCAGAAAAGTCAGAACACCTGCAACCTTCCCTACTCTTCCTTTATACATTCTTGCCATAATTATAGCCGCAATAGGTGCCCAGACCACATCTGAAAATTCACCAAGAAAAGGTATCGAAAACGAAATCATACCTATTCCATCCAAAACTAATCCGATAATTAATTTTGACATTCTGTTATCTTCAGCAACTTCTAAATCTTGCATAACACATTCATTTTTAAGTTAATCGAAATTAAAAATAATTCACGAAACTATATTATTTCTTTTCTAAATTTAATTTCCAATATTCCCATATCAATTTGCGTACCGATTTGGAATTTGGAATTTCATTTTTTGGAATTTAAACATTGTGATTTGATTTTGAACATAATCTTCGTTTCTTTGTAAAAACAGTTTCATTACATGATACACGCAAAAAACATACATAAATTCTACGACAAACTTGAAGTTTTAAAAGGAGTCAATCTACATATTAAAAAAGGTGAAATTGTTTCTATCGTAGGTGCTTCGGGTGCTGGAAAAACAACTTTACTACAAATTTTAGGAACTTTAGACAAGCCTGATCATAATCCAGATTCATCTCTGACCATAAATGGCAAAAACGTTTTGGAGTTGCAAAACATCAAAAACGACAGCTCAAACCAAGAAAAAGCATTCAAAATTATTACTTGGCTGGGAGTTATTTATTTCATTTTATTGGCAGTGTTTGTTTTGTTTTTTAGAAGCAAAATAGAAAACGACATTTTCGGCTACGGCACATGGTCGGTAATACTTTTACCTACTGTTCTCTTACTTTTTTACTATAATCGTTATTTCAAAAAGAAAAGCAAACAAGACAAAATTTTATCCGATTTTAGAAACTTAAATTTGGGATTCATTTTTCAATTCCACCAACTTTTACCCGAATTTACAGCGCTAGAAAACGTTTGTATTCCAGCACATATTGCAGGCAAAAAAACCGCTGAAACAGAAGAAGAAGCAAAAAAACTTTTAAGCTATCTTGGACTTTCGCACAGAATCAATCATAAACCAAGCGAACTTTCGGGCGGAGAACAGCAGCGCGTTGCCGTTGCGAGAGCCTTAATCAATAAACCAGATGTCATTTTTGCCGATGAACCTTCTGGAAACTTAGACACACATTCTGCTGAAAACCTACATCAATTATTTTTCCAACTTCGAGACGAGTTCGGACAAACTTTTGTCATCGTAACGCACAACGAAGAACTGGCAAACATGGCTGACAGAAAATTAGTGATGGTCGACGGGCAAATCAGCAATTAGGATAATCAGGAGCTATTTCCTGCTGTCCTCTATATCTTTTGTGGCGAACCCCGCCACAAAAGGATGCCGCTCCCATCAGGGCTAGGGCACTCAAATTCATAAGAAGATTTCATTTAAAATGAACCAAAAAGAACTCAAAGAATTTCTAGACGAAAAAGTCATTCAATATAACAATCAGGATTTTATAGAAAGTGATCCTGTACAGATTCCGCATCTTTTTACTCAAAAGGAAGATATTGAAATTGCTGGTTTCTTAAGCGCTTCTATTGCTTGGGGAAACCGTAAAATGATTATCAAGAATTCGCATAAAATGATGGAATTAATGGGCAATACGCCTTACGATTTCGTTATGTCACATTCTGAAGAAGATTTAGCAAAATTGGAAACATTCGTCCACAGAACTTTCAACGGGCATGATTTTGCTGGTTTCATAAAAGGCTTAAACAACATCTACAAAAACCACAACGGATTAGAAGCTGTTTTTGCTAAAAATCAAGAAAAAGACAGTTTGCAGAAAAGCATTAGCGAATTCAAAAAGATATTCTTTGAAACAGATCATTTGGCGCGAACTCAAAAACACATTTCAGATCCGTTAAATAATTCAGCAGCAAAAAGAATCAACATGTACCTGCGTTGGATGGTGCGCCAAGACGCAAAAGGAGTCGATTTAGGAATCTGGAAAAGCATTTCACCATCGGTTTTATCTTGCCCGCTCGACGTTCATTCCGGAAATGTAGCCCGCAAACTTGGAATCCTTTCGCGAAAGCAAAATGACGCCAAAGCTTTATTAGAATTAGATACCAAATTAAGAAAAATGGACGCTTTAGATCCTGTAAAATATGATTTTGCTTTGTTTGGGCTAGGTGTTTTTGAAGGGTTTTAATTTTTTAAAACGACCATCATTTTTTCAATTGCTCTAAATGCAGATAGCTCCATTCCGCAAAAAAATCTGTTCCTAAATCACATTTCCAGCCTTCTGATTCTAAATATTTATTTATAAAATCGTAATCAATCAATAGGGTTTCGTCTCCTAATTTCGAATTTATAAGTTCTTCGATGGTCGAAGTAGAGACTCCAAAATTGTCGGCTACATAATTAGACTTCCTTATAAGTACATTATTTTCAATGACTTCTTCATAAAAATATTTTTCGTAGTAAGACAATTCTAGTTGTCCATTTTTAAATTTCGACAATCTTCCTTCACCAACAGTGGACTGATAATAAACTAACAAAACCTCAGTTTTCAGATTTTTTGAAATTCGTTTTAGTACCTCATCAAAAAAATATAAACCACCCTGAAAATCAAACTCAACTTCAACCCAATCTACACTTAAGTTTTTTGAAACTATTAATGTTAGATTTTCACCTTCAAAAGAATTATCTTCGTGCGGTACGTTATAAAACCACCATTTTTCAGTATCAAGCCATATCTCTCTACCAATTGGCAAATATTTCTTTAACTCACTTACTATAGTTTCTATATCATTACACTTAATACTCGTTTGTGAAAATGTTCCCATCTTATTTATGATCTGTTCTTTACTCTTCAAAAATATTCAAAATTTCCAAATAGCTTTTCGTTTTACAAAACACTTTTAAAACACAAATAACAAGATTCTGAAGCTCTACAAAAACTGAAAATCAATTAATTATATCTCAAAATTATTAGATGATTCGAAAAAATTAGTGCTCTAACCATGAATTTAATGTACATTTGCACAAAATTTAAAGCAAATGAGCACTTTCGAAAAATTTAATCTTCCAAAATCATTACAAAAAGCAGTTGACGAATTAGGATTTGTTACGCCTACTCCTATTCAAGAAAAATCTTTTTCTGTAATCATGTCTGGACGTGATATGATGGGAATTGCACAAACTGGAACTGGTAAAACATTTGCTTATTTACTGCCTCTTTTAAAACTTTATAAATTTACTCACACCAATACGCCAAAAATCGTAATCCTAGTTCCAACTCGTGAATTAGTGGTTCAGGTAGTTGAAGAAGTTGAAAAATTGACTACATACATGTCGGTTAAAACTTTAGGTATTTATGGTGGTGTAAACATCAATACACAGAAAAAAGCCGTTTACGAAGGTGTTGACATTTTAGTTGGAACGCCAGGTCGTACAATGGATTTAGCGCTTGACGCAGTTGTTCGTTTTGACGAAACACAAAAATTAGTAATCGACGAATTTGACGAAATGCTGAATTTAGGTTTCAGACCTCAATTGACTGCACTTTTTGCAATGATGAAAACTAAGCGTCAAAACATTCTGTTCTCTGCAACGATGACAGATGAAGTTGATGATCTTTTAAATGATTATTTTGAATTCCCTGAAGAAGTTACATTGGCTCCATCGGGAACTCCACTAGAAAAAATTACACAGCTTACTTATAACGTTCCGAATTTCAATACTAAAGTAAATCTTTTAAAACATTTATTGGAAAACGACGAAAGCATGAGTCGTATTTTGGTTTTCGTAAATAACAAAAAGATTTCAGATATGCTTTTCAATCGTATTGATGAGCTTTTTGAAGGACAATTTGGTGTTATTCACTCGAACAAATCTCAAAACTACCGTTTGAGCACAATGGCTGAATTCCAAGAAGGAAATCTTCGCGGTTTAATCACGACAGACGTTATGGCGAGAGGTTTGGATATTTCGAATATTACGCACGTAATCAACTTTGAACTTCCAGAAGAACCAGAATTGTACATGCACAGAATTGGTCGTACAGGTCGTGCAGACGCAACGGGAACAGCAATTAGTTTTGTTACTCCAAGAGAGGAAGAATTCAAAATTGCAACCGAACTTTTAATGGAACAAGAGCTTGAAATTGCTGATTTCCCTGAAGAAGTTGAAATCTCAGAAAAGTTAATTGAAGCTGAAAAAGACAAGTTGCCAAGAAAGTTTTTAATGAAAAAAGTAAAACTAGAAGGTGATGGCGCTTTTCATGAAAAATCTAAAAAGAACAAAAAAGTTAATCTTGGTGGTCCTTCAAAAACCAAAAAGAAAACTCACGGTTCTGTCAACAGAAATATGTTGAAGACAAGAAACGAGAAAAAGAAAAAAAATAACAAGTGATTTTTTTTTAGATGCTAAGGTTCTAAGTTTTTTCACATAAGACAAAAAATAAAAAGGGTAAAGATTTTTGATCTTTACCCTTTTTATTTTCCAAGCTTAATGCTTAGTAACTTAGAATCTCAGTACTTTTTTTAACTTAGTATCTTAGCAACTTAGAACCTTAGCATCTTTTTACTAAATTTTCGTAAACGAAAGTCCTACTGGCGAACACATTTGTATTCTTCTTCCTGTATCTGTCAGTTTTCCTGTTGCGATATCTCTTTTAAAGATAACTATATCGTTAGTATATTGATGACCTACTAAAACGTAATTTCCTGTTGGGTCAATCGCAAAATCTCTTGGGCCTTTTCCTAAAGTGCTTTGTTGTTCAACTAATTCTAAAGCACCAGTTTTAAGAATTTTATAAACTGAAATTGCATTGGCATCTACACGATCGGTAACGTATAAAAAGTTTCCGTCAGGCGAAAGTTTGATTGCCGCTGCTCCTGTTCCTCCTTTAAAATCTTTTGGAAGAATACTTGTTTCAGCAACTACTTTTAAGCTTCCTGTTTTATCCCAGCTTAAAGTCGTCAAAGTACCGTCCAACTCTTGAACCAAATACACAAATTTGCCATCTTTACTAAAAGTCAAATGTCTTGGACCACTTCCTCGTTTTACGTCAATACTTCCTTTTAGCGTCAAAATATCATTTTTAGCTACTGGATTGTACTTGTAAATAAAAACTTTATCCAAACCTAAATCGTTCGAAAGCACAAACTTTTTATCTGGAGAAAAAACAACCATGTGCACGTGCGCTTTTTCCTGACGCGCTGCATTTGGCCCTTTCCCTTCGTGCTGAATTAACTGCTGTACTTCTGTGATGCTTCCGTCTGTATTTTTCTTAAAAACCGCGATGCTTCCGCCAGAATAATTAGCTGCAATTACATTTTTATCATCATTTATCAAATGGCACGGATCTGCTCCTAAAGCATCATTTTTATTTAAAAGATTGATTTTTCCAGATTGCGAATCATACGAAAATGAACTTACAGTACTCTGCGTTCCGTTTTCGTTTACTGCATAAATAAACTTATTATCTGCAGAAACCGACAAATAACTTGGGCTTACAACACTCTCAGAAGAACTCTTTAGTTTATACTCGCCTGTAGAAGCGTCGAATTCATACACATAAATACCATTGCTTTGGCACGTATTAGTATAAGTTCCAACTAATAGATTGAATTTATTCTGAGCTTTAACCGCAGTTATCGATAAAGCAGAAAACAAGACTAGATATATTTTTCTCATAATTTGTTTTTTTGTATTAGCTAAAATAAACAATATATCTATTTGAAACAGCTTCTTCATTACAAGAAATTACAAAAGTTACATTTTTTTCACCTTTGATAAGTTCATGTAAGTTATATAAGCCATCACTTTAGACTTTTGATTTTACTCTCTTAAACTTATATCGTTTAATACGTTTTTAATTTGTATTTTTGACCAGCATCTTCGCGAAAAACAAAACGTAGTGAAGTAAATCGAAGCCAGAATGCATTTTAAACATCCCGAAATTCTATACTTTCTGTTTTTATTGATCGTTCCAATTTTGGTTCACTTATTCCAATTAAGACGATTTAAAACTTCCTATTTTACCAATGTTCGATTCTTAAAAGAGCTTGCTGTTCAGACTCGTAAGAGTTCTAAAATCAAAAAACGTCTTTTATTAGCGACACGTTTATTATTGCTTACTTGTGCGATTATCGCGTTTGCGCAACCTTTTTTTGAAGCTGCTGATAGCAAAAACGCATCAAACGAAATGTATATTGTGTTAGACAATTCATTTAGTATGCAGGCAAAAGGCAAAAAGGGTGAATTATTAAAAAGAGCCGTTCAGGAATTGCTTGAAAACACTCCAGAAAACACTCAATTTTCACTTTTAACGAACACTGAAAATTTCTGGAATACTGATATTAAATCTTCTAAAAGCGCTTTACAAAACTTAAAATACAGCGCTTCTTCATTTGATCTTTCTGCCATTACAGCAAAAATAAAAGCACACAAATCGGCTCACAAAAAAGATATTGTAATTATTACAGATGCGGTTGGTTTAAAAGAAAAAGACATCGCGACTATAAATTTTGAAGAAAAGCCATACTTCATAGTTCCAGAAGCAGAGCAGAAAAATAATGTTTCGATTGATAGCGTTTATATCAATCAAACTTTAGAAAACTTCTACGAAATCGGAATTAATTTGTCAGCGTATGGCGAAGATTTTAAGCCTGTTTCAACTGCACTTTACAATCAAAACAAACTGATTGCCAAAACGATTGTCAATTTTGATGCAAAGAAAAAGAAAATCAATTTCACGATTCCAAAAGAAGCGTTTCATGGATATGCGGCAATTGAAGACAACGGTCTGACTTACGACAACAAATTGTTTTTCAGCATTTCTAAAAACAAAAAGACAAACGTAATTAGCATTGGCGAACCTGAAAAAAGCAATTTCTTGTCGAGAATTTATACTTCAGCAGAATTCAATTACAATAATTATCCAATTGGTTCTTTAGATTACAATAGTTTAGAAAAACAGAATACAATTATTTTAAACGAATTAATTGATATTCCGCAGGCATTGCAAACGACTTTGAAAGCTTTTGTTTCTAAAGGTGGAAATTTGGTTGTGATTCCTTCTGAGAAAACTTCTCTTTCGAGTTTAAATGCATTGTTGGGGAATTTCGGAAAAATTCAATTCGGGAATCTACAAACCAATAGTAAATTAATCACTAAAATTAATTTCGATCATCCTTTATTTTCAGGCGTTTTCGAAAACAAAATAACGAATTTCCAATATCCAAAAGTAAACAGTTCATTTGCTGTTTCGAGTCCGTATCCTTCAGTTCTTTCTTTTGAAGATCAAACGGCTTTTGTGACTTCTATTCAAAATCCAGTTTCAGGAATAACGGTTTTTACAACACCAATAAATAATGCTAATTCAAATTTCCAGCAATCGCCTTTAATTGTTCCTTTATTTTACAAAATTGCTCAGAACAATCAGAAAACTGGCGTAAATGCTTTGACAATTGGAAACAATCAACCTTATTTTGTTGATGTTTTATTGACTAAAGATGCTATTTTAGAAGTAAAAGGAACCGAAGATTCGTTTATTCCGATTCAACAAATTTTAAACAATAAAGTCAAATTAACATTCAATGATTTTCCTGAAACTGCTGGAAATTATAGTGTTTTTGATAAAAAAGAATGGGTTGAAAATATTAGTTTTAATTACAAAAGAACCGAAAGCGATTTGAGTCAGGTAAACACAAATGTTGTTTCCGATTTTAAAACCGCTGATACAATTTCGACCATTTTCAATACGTTACAAACAGAACGAACAGACAGCCAAATTTGGAAATGGTTTGTTATCTTTGCACTGTTATTTTTAGCATTAGAAATGGCAATTATAAAATTTGTAAAATAGAGCTATGGTGATTTCTAAAACATCTCACATTTTGCAAATATCTTTTTACGATAAAAAATAATCTACATATGAAACTAATCATCAAAAGCGCCAAAATTATCGACTCAAAAAGTCCGTTTCACAATCAGACCGTTGATCTTTTAATTGCAGATGGTGTAATAGAAAAAATAGGAGTTTCTCTTCCTCACGATAATAACGAAACGGTTGTGAGATTTGACGATCTTCATGTTTCTCAAGGTTGGTTTGACAGCAGCGTTTCTCTTGGAGAACCAGGTTACGAAGACAGAGAAACTATCGCAAACGGATTGAATGTTGCAGCAAAAAGCGGTTTTACAGCAATTGCATTACAACCAAATTCTCTACCAATTATTGACAATCAATCTCAGGTAAATTTTGTAAAAAATAAAGCAAATGGTTTTGCTACAGAAATTTTCCCAATCGGCGCTTTGACAAAAGCTAGTGAAGGAAAAGATATGGCAGAACTTTTTGATATGAAAAATTCTGGAGCGATTGCTTTTGGAGATTACAACAAAAGTATTGACAACGCCAATATTTTGAAAATCGCTTTACAATACGTTCAAGATTTTGACGGATTGGTAATTGCTTATTCGCAAGATCCAAACATTAAAGGAAATGGCGTTGCTAATGAAGGAATTGTTTCAACAAGATTAGGATTAAAAGGAATTCCGAATCTTGCTGAAGAACTTCAAATTTCAAGAAACTTATTTTTATTAGAATATACAGGTGGAAAACTTCACATTCCGACTATTTCTACAGCAAAATCGGTTGAATTAATTAGAGAAGCTAAAGCGAAAGGTTTGCACGTAACTTGTAGTGCATCTGTACATCATTTAGTTTTAACGGATGAAAAACTAGACGGATTTGACACTCGTTTTAAAGTTACACCGCCATTAAGAACAGAAGTTGACAGACAAGCTTTATTGAATGGAATCGCCGACGGAACTATCGACATGATTACTTCTGACCATAATCCAATTGATATCGAATTCAAAAAAATGGAATTTGATACGGCTAAAAACGGAACTATCGGTCTAGAAAGTGCTTTCGGAGCTTTATTAACGGTTTTACCTGTAGAAACAATTGTAGCAAAATTAACTGCTGCAAGAAGTGTTTTCGGATTAGAAAACAACACAATTGAAGAAGGCGCAAAAGCGAATATCACTTTATTTTCAACGGAAGGAAAATCAACTTTTACGAAAGAAAACATTCTTTCAAAATCTAAAAATTCTGCTTTCTTAGGAACTGAACTTAAAGGTTCTGTTTACGGAATTTTAAATCAAAATCAACTAGTTACAAAATAATACAATGAATAATAATTCAGTCGAAGAAGGAAAATCAATTGCAATTACGAGTTACATTCTAATCATTGGCGTTTTGATCGCCATGAGCATGAATTCTGAAAACAAAAACAGTTTTGCCTCTTTTCATATCCGTCAAGCTTTAGGTTTGTCTTTAACTTTTATCTCCTTTGGAGCAATCATCAGTAATTTCGATAGTTTTTTCATCACTTTCCCAATGTGGATTTGTATTTCAATTCTATGGACTTTTGGTATTTTTAATGCTATTCAAGGACAAATGAGACCAATTCCTTTAGTTGGGGAATTGTTTCAAAAATGGTTTAAAAAGATTGGGTAAATTTTAGAATTCCAAACTTGGAACCTGAAACTTGAAACTAAATTACTGTCAAAGTTGAAATCTGAAAACCGAGACTGCGACTGCGACTAAAATTCACAACTCACAATTTGCAATTAAAAATGAATCTATCTTTAGAATATAAAATAAGAGAACCAAAAGTAATTTTAGATAAAAATCCATTATTGCTTTTATTGCACGGATACGGAAGTAATGAAGAAGATTTATTCTCTTTTGCTTCTGAACTTCCAGATAATTATTATATCATTTCTGCAAGAGCTCCTTACGATTTACAATACGGTGCTTACGCTTGGTACGCGATCAACTTTGATGCAGATCAAAATAAATTTTCGGATAATGAACAAGCTAAAACTTCAAGAGACAGAATCGCTTCATTTATTGATGAATTAGTTTCAAATTATCCAATTGATGCTAATAACATTACTTTAATCGGATTCAGCCAAGGATCGATTTTAAGTTATGCTACAGCACTTTCTTATCCAGAAAAAATTCAAAGAGTAGTTGCTATGAGCGGTTATTTCAATGAGGAAATTATCAAAGAAGGATTTGAAAACAACGATTTCAAAAACTTAAAAATATTCGCTTCACACGGAACTGTGGATCAAGTTATTCCGATTGAATGGGCAAGAAAAACTCCTGCAATTTTAGAGAAATTAAATATTCCTGTAGTTTACAAAGAATATCCTGTTGGACATGGAGTTGCTCCTCAAAATTTCTTTGATTTTAAAAATTGGCTTTTGAGCTAGTTTTCAGTCGCAGTCGCAGTTTTCGGTCGCAGTTTACACTAAATCTTTTATAAAATGAGCACATCAAAACTTGATAATCCCGCTTTAATTTTAATTGATATCCAAAAAGGTTTTCATGATGTTGCTTATTGGGGCGGAGATCGAAATAATATTGATGCAGAACAAAAATCTGGAGAACTTTTAGAAATTTGGAGAACTAAAAATTTACCTATTTTTCATATTCAGCATTGTTCTTCAAATCCGAATTCGATTTTAAACGAAACAAATCCAGGAAATGAATTTCAGGATGTCGTAAAACCTCTTGATGGTGAAAACATAATTAAAAAGAATGTCAATAGTGCTTTTATCGGAACAAACTTAAAAGAGCTAATAGACAATGCTAAAATCAAGAATGTTGTAATTGTTGGTTTAACGACAGATCATTGCGTTTCTACCACAACAAGAATGGCAGGAAATTTTGGTTATAATGTTTCCCTAGTTTCTGATGCAACTGCAACTTTCAATAAAAAAGGCTTAAACGGAGAAAATTTCTCTGCTGAAATAATACATCAAACTGCTCTAGCAAGTTTAAACGAAGAATTTGCTCAAGTAGTAACTTCTGAGTTTATTAAAGAGAACCTTTAAGTTTTCAATCGCAGTCGCTGTTTTCAGTTTCAAATACAGATTGAAAACTGCGACTGCGACTGAATACTAATTATTGTCCCGTATAAAGAATATCTTTTCCTTTCTTCAAAACATATCCTTTCCACGGAATTAACTGCCAATCACCGTTAACCCAAGAATCACCTTCAGATTTTCTTTCTAAAATGATAGATTCTTTTTGAGTATCTAAGAAAAGCTCTGCTTTGTTTCCGTCAAAAATTACGTAAGATGCAGTCGTATAGGTTTTTCCATCATCGTAATGCGACAGTTTTGTTCCTTCAAAAACTCGAATACATTCTTTTTTAAGTTCTGACCAAGTATAACCTGCCGAAGCTTTACAGCCATGTGAATCAGCATCTGCTCCTACTTTAACTTCTTTTACAGTGTCTTTTAAAGATACTTCGACACCATCTTTTTTCGGTTCTTGTGAATTAGCTTTTTCTACCGAAGATTTCTTTGCACATGATACTATAGTGCTTACAATCATTGCAATCAAAATCACTTTTTTCATAATCCTAAAATTTTACAGCAAAAAAAATAGGATTACAAAATCCTATTTTTGATATAACCAAGTTTGATTTACTTCAAATGTAATATTATCGTCGTTATCTACAAAGTATTTTAACAAGACTTCTCCCCAAAGTTCTCCATTGCTATAATCTGCAATAATCCATCTGTGGTTTAAAATTTTAACTTTATTGATGATAAACTTGTTGGGTCCAATCTGGTCTTGCCCTGTATACGGATTCCCTTTTGGATTAGCATTAAGGTCTAACAATTTCTCCGTTACAACTGGAATTAGTTTTTCGAACAAAATTACTTTTCCTCCAGAAGCACTGTTATCAAAGTAATTCTGAGCATTTTCGTTATGTTCTAAAGAAAAATAATCAGCTTCTGCCAATTTATTTTTCATAAGACTAATGCTGTCTCTTAATTTCTTAGTTGTTTTATCGTATCTCTGCTGGCCAAATTTCACTTCACCGCTGTAAAATGCGTACGTAAACACATTCATTAAAATGGCAAGAATAAAAAGATAAAGCATTAAGGATTTTTTCATTGTGTTGTATAATTAAATTGTAATTTCTAAATTATCGTATGCCAAGAAAACATTTTCAGGAAGTTGCTGCTGCACTTCTTCATGAAAACCTAAAACGTGGCTAATATGTGTTAAATAAGCTCTTTCAGGCTTAACAAGATTAATAAAATCAAGCGCTTCTTGCAGATTAAAATGAGTATTGTGAGGTTCAACACGCAAAGCATTGACAACCAAAACTTTTATTCCTTTAAGTTTTTCAACTTCTTCTTGTTCAATTGTTTTCACATCTGTTAGATAAGCAAAATCATCTATTCGATAACCAAAAACCTGTAGATCACCATGCATAGCATTAATTGGAATGGCCATTTTATCTCCAACAGCAAAAGGAGCATTATTCTCTACTTCGATTGTTTTTACGCTTGGAGCTCCTGGGTATTTATTTACTGTTTCAAAAACATAATCAAAACGACGTCTTAAATTGTCTAAAACACGTTTATGTCCGTAAATTGGAATTTCGCCCTGTCTAAAATTAAACGGTCGTATATCATCCAAACCAGCAGTATGATCTGCATGTTCGTGCGTAAAGAGAATTGCATCCAGTTTTCTGCATCCGCAAGAAAGCATTTGCTGTCTAAAATCGGGACCGCAATCTACTACATACGAATGCTCGCCCCATGTTATCCAGATGGATACACGAAGCCTTTTATCCTTAGCATCAGTGCTTTTGCAAACGGGATGATCGATTCCGATAATTGGAATGCCTTGAGAAGTACCTGTACCTAAAAAATAAACCTTCAATTGAACTTAATTTTTTTACAAAAATAGGATTATTTCTCTTTCATTAGAAGCCTAATTTACTAACTTTGTAACAAATCTATTTAAAATAAAATGGGTACAGAAATAAAACTCAAAGGTGACAAGGTCATCGAACAGATTCCTTCTATAAAAGACAAAGCGTTACGCATTAATTTAAACGAAAATATTTACGGAACATTTGCTGAGATTGGTGCTGGACAAGAGACAGTTAGACACTTTTTCAGATCTGGAGGTTCGTCGGGAACTATTGCAAAAGCGATGTCTGCCTATGATAAAGATTTTAGTGATGCCATTTATGGAACGGAAAGTGACGGAAGATATGTTACTGAAGAACGATTGAAAAAAATGCTTACTCATGAAGGGCAAATCATCGAGGAGCGTTTAAGTCGTGAAAAACACCCTACAAAACTTTTCTTCAGTTACGCAAATACTGTTGCCACAATAGATTTTGCTAAACAATTTAAAGGTCATGGCTGGGTTGGAATTAGATACCAAATTGAACCAGACGAAGCTTATAACGAAATTATTCTACATATTCGTTTTAAAGAAACCGATGCAAGATTACAACAAGAAACACTTGGTATTTTAGGAGTTAACTTAATTTACGGTGCTTTTTACAAATACAACGATCCAAAAAGATTACTTCGTTATTTATACGATCACTTAGACAAAGATCAATTAGAGATTGATACCATTAACTTTTCTGGACCTCGTTTTGCCGATGTAGACAATCGTTTGATGAGTTTGCAATTGGTTAAAAACGGAATGACTGATGCCGTAATGTTTAACCCTGAAGGGAAAAACATTCTACCAGCAGCTATTTTATACAAAAAGAACCTTTTAGCTTTAAGAGGAAGTTTCCGTCCTGTTACTAAGGTAAATATGGACATGTATGAGAAGTCATTAGAAATGTTTCTTAAGGAAAATAAAGTTGAAAAAAACAATACTCTTGTCGTTTTTGAAATCACACTTTCGAATTTACGCTCTGATGGAGAAATTGACGAACGTGACTTTATGGATAGAGCCGAATTGCTTTGTTCTCTTGGTCAAACGGTTATGATTTCGAATTTCCAAGAATATTATAAAGTTGTAGAATACTTCGCAAATTATACCAAAGCTCGTATGGGGTTGGCAATGGGTGTAAATAACCTTGTTGATATTTTTGATGAGAAATACTACCGTCATTTAAGTGGTGGAATTCTAGAAGCTTTCGGAAAATTATTCTACCGCGATATGAAAGTATTCTTATATCCGATGTTAGACGAAGATGGTTCATTAATGAATTCAAACAACTTGAAAGTTCATCCTAGAATGAAGGAATTGTACAAATTCTTTAAATTCAACGGAAAAGTGGTTGATATTGAAGATTATGATCCGAATATCTTGGATGTTTTCTCTAGAGAGATCTTAAAAATGATCAATCAAGGACAACCTGGATGGGAACCAATGCTTCCTCCTGGAATTCCAGAAATTATAAAAGAACACCACCTTTTTGGATATCATCCACAGAAAGAATTAGAACAAAATTCATAATAAAAAAAGTCCCGAAATATTTTCGGGACTTTTTTTTTATTAGTCACAGTTTTCGGTCACAGTTAACAGTCTCAACAAGCTCTGAAAACTGAGACTGCGACTGAATACTATTTCAAAATCTGCGCTGCGTGTTCTTTTGTTTTTACTTTTTCAATTACTTCTTCGATGATTCCTTTTTCGTCGATTACGAAAGTTGTTCTGTGAATTCCGTCGTATTCTTTACCCATGAATTTCTTTGGTCCCCAAACTCCAAATGCGTTTATAACTGATTTATCTTCATCAGCTAATAAAGGAAAAGGCAATTCATATTTTTCTTTGAATTTTATTTGCGCTTTCGCGCTGTCGGCACTAACGCCAAGAAGTTCATAATTATTGGCTTGAAAACGGTGAAAATTATCTCTTAAATCGCAAGCTTCAGCCGTACATCCTGGCGTGCTTGCTTTTGGATAAAAGAAAACAACCAATTTTTTCCCAGCATAATCTGCCAGTTTGTGTGTTTTTCCTTCCTCATCTGTTCCTGAAAAATTAGGCGCTTTATCTCCTGCTTTTAATGTTGTCATATCTTTTTTATTTTAGATTGTTGATTTTGGATTTTAGATTTAACAAAGATAACTTATAACTAATAATTCTTTATTTTTACAGGCGTTAAAATCACCGAAATGAATAAAGAAGCTCGCGTACAATTTGTTATTGATAAATTAAAAGAACTCTACCCTACTATACCTGTTCCGCTTGATCACAAAGATCCGTATACGCTTTTAATTGCCGTTTTATTGTCTGCGCAATGTACTGATGTTCGTGTAAACCAGATTACACCGCTTTTGTTTGCAAAGGCTGATAATCCGTATGATATGGTTAAAATGTCGGTTGAGGAAATTAAGGAAATTATTCGTCCGTGCGGTTTGTCTCCAATGAAATCTAAAGGTATTCATGGTTTGTCTGAAATTTTAATTGAAAAACACAACGGAGAAGTTCCTCAGAGTTTTGAAGCTCTTGAAGCATTACCGGCTGTTGGACACAAAACGGCGAGCGTAGTAATGTCGCAAGCTTTTGGCGTTCCAGCTTTTCCTGTAGACACCCATATTCACCGTTTGATGTACAGATGGAATTTATCTAACGGAAAAAATGTGGCGCAGACTGAAAAAGATGCTAAAAGATTATTTCCGAGAGAATTATGGAACGATTTACACTTACAAATTATTTGGTACGGCCGAGAATATTCACCCGCTAGAGGTTGGAATCTTGAGAAAGATATTATAACAAAAACGGTTGGCAAAAAATCACTTATTGAAGAGATGGAAAAAACACAAGTAGCGTCAAAAAAATAAAAGGCGCAGATAAAAAACCTCTGCACCTTTATAATGTGCCAATTTAACAATTAGAAAATTAGATAATGCTTTTTTTTGCAATATTAAGGAATTTTCTAATTATCAAATTTTCTCATTGTCTAATTCATTTACATTCCCGCTTTTAAAGCATTGTATTCTGCATTCATATCAAGCGATCTATAAACACCTAATAATGTTTTTGTTGCATCTGGATTTTTTGGCTCAAGCGTAAGTACTTTTTTCAGATATGGAATTGCACTTCGAGCAATATCATCTTTTTCGGCATTCAGCTTATCGTATTTCTTCATTTCAGATGGAGTAGTTCCTAATGACGAAATTTCATCGGTTAAATCTTTCTTCATCTGTAATTTCAAATAAGCCAAATTAACATAGGCATCTACATAATTTGGATCTAATTCTAAAACATAATTATAAATAGATTCTGCTTTAGGATAATCCTTTTTTTCAAGATATGCATAAGCTAGATTATTATTTACTTCTATTTTTTTAGAAGGCACAGATTCTGTTCTTGGCTTTTCGTAAAGACCTTGCTGTATAGCTGATTCTCTCGCTTTTGGAGAAATAAAAGAATCCTCTTCTTTTGTTTTTTTGTTTGTTGCAAGATATCGAACTCCTTTTCCAGAAAAATTAATCTTTTTCAAAAGTTCGTAATACGTAACTGCAGCACTATAATCTTTTCCGTTTATAGATGACGCAGCTGCATTGCATAAGTTTATTGTATCTTTTTTATCGAATAAATATACTTTATAGCTTTTATCAGCACTTTCTTTAAATTTTCCGGCTTTAAAATCTTCCATCGCGCCATTTACGAGACTTCCTTTCATGTCTTTTAAAGCCATATTAGCCTTAACGGTCCATTTAAATTTTCCTGACTCATTCTCGTATAAAAATACATCTTGGTAGGATTGCGATGCCAGCGTAAAATTATTTGCTGCATCTATGTTTTTTACAGCCAAATCCTTTAATACATTCCCTTTTAAGAAGTAATAATCAGATTTGTCCTCATCGGGAGCATTAAGAATAAGGTATTCAGTTTTAGTTAAAATTGCCAAAGCGTCTTGGCTATTTCCTTTGTCAAATAAAGATTGAGCTTCTTTAATTTTGTCTTTTTGGGCAAATGCGCCAACACTTATCATCAATAAGCAGGACAACATTTTAATGTTCTCTTTCATTTTTCGGTTAAGTTTTGGTGATTAAATGATTTTCTTGGTTTCTTTTGAGGCACAGTAAAAGAGATAATTAATAGGTTTAATATCTTTATCACTATATTTTTTAGTCAACATTTGCTGGTCCAAACATTGTCTCAAAAATCAAATGAGCATAAAACTTAAAAAAATAAATTAGGGTAGTTTTTCTTCATAAACAATCTGATTTTGGGTTAAATATTTAGTTTTTAATTTATTATTTTTCTAATTATTAAATCAAAATAATCTTTTAATACGAATAACACTTTATAAAAGCATTTTAAACGAATAAAAAATTAGTTTTTTAACTAAAATAGAATTAAAAACCAAATAAACACATAAATTCCGACCAAAATATTAAATTTTAACAAATCAGAAGAAAAATGCTGTAAAAACCTTATGTTTTTATTTATGAAAAAAGAACAAATAAAAAACTCACTACTTGTATACTAAAATATACAAACAGTGAGCTCTTAAACCAAAACGACCATTTGGTTTATTTTGATAAACATCCGACAGGAGCAGTGGGCTGTTTAGTTAGCTATAATCTCAAAATTTTTATCGTCAATCTTAACTACTGTCAAGGCTTTAGAATAATTCAATAAAAAAGAAACTACTTCTTTTTTAGGTTTAAGATTTTTAGAAGCTAATGCTTTTTTTGAGTAAATTTTCCCCATACTATCAGAATGTTTTATACTAATATAACGGGCTTATTATCAAAATAGTATTAGTTGGTTAAAATAATTTGATGTTTATCAATTATTTTTCTTAAATTCATTAGTGCATAACGCATTCTTCCTAGCGCTGTATTGATGCTAACGCCTGTTACTTCTGAGATTTCTTTGAAACTCATATCTTGGTACATACGCATCACCAATACCTCTTTTTGGTCTTCTGGAAGTTCTCCTATTAACTTTTTAAGATCAATTTCTACTTGATCAACGATCATTTTGCCTTCAATTGTCAACGCATCGTCTGACATTATAGAGAAAATAGAAAATTCTTCTGTTTCTCTGTACATTGGCATTTTTTTCGTTTTGCGAAAATGATCCACAATTAGGTTATGAGAAATACGCATTACCCAAGGCAAAAATTTACCTTCTTCGTTATAAGAATTGCTTTTTAAAGTTTTGATTACTTTAATAAAAGTGTCTTGAAAAATATCATTTGAAATATCTCTATCAGCAATCTTAGAATATATAAATCCATATATCTTAGATTCGTGCCTTTTTATTAATGTTGCAAGTGCAGCTTCACTGCCGTCAACATAATTTTTTACTAATAGAGCGTCTGGAGTATGCAGATCAGCCATAATAACTACTTTTTTTAGTTTTATTTTTAAAATTGGAGTATTTTTTCTAAAAAGTAGTTTTTTTATATAGGCGTGTCTTTTTTTGATTATGTTAATATTGTGACCAAATTTAACAAATTTTAGTTTTAAAAAGCAAATAAAATCATTAATAATTATTAGTAAAACTTTTATTAATGTACAATAAACATAAAATTTACGCACAAAGAACTAAAAATTCGTAAAACCAATAACAGTAAAAGCATTAAAAATTAAACATAAATACCTTACAATTAATCAGATAACATTTACTTCTGTTTTAAATATAAATTCAAATTACAATTTTTCCTTGAAACAAGACGACAATTACACGATATTTTTTTCTCTTTTGAATAAAAATTAGGCCATTAGGGTTCATAAAAACACATTTTACACCTTCAAGCAGAGTCAAAAAAGCATTTTAATTAGCTTAAAATAGTTAAGATTTGGAACTAAATCCTTAACTAAATCCAATTCAAAATTGATTACTTTTGTAAAAATTGACTTTTTTATGCAAATTGACCTTTCTAAAATAGATCCAAAATCAAATATTATAATTAAAGGAGCACAAGTACATAATTTAAAAAATGTAGATGTTGTCATTCCTAGAAATAAACTGGTTGTCATTACAGGTCTTTCAGGATCAGGAAAATCAAGTTTAGCTTTTGATACTTTATACGCTGAAGGACAAAGACGTTACGTAGAAAGTTTATCGTCTTACGCGCGTCAGTTTTTGGGCCGTTTAGACAAACCAAAAGTAGAATATATTAAAGGTATTGCTCCTGCGATTGCTATTGAGCAAAAAGTAAATACGACCAATGCCCGTTCGACTGTCGGAACTTCTACAGAAATTTACGACTACATGAAGCTTTTGTATGCGAGAATCGGACGCACCTACTCTCCTATTTCTGGACAGGAAGTGAAAAAAAATACCGTTACAGATGTTATTTCTGATGTTAAAAGTCTACCTCTAGACAGCAGATGGCTTTTGCTTGCTCCTATTCATCTTGAAGAAGGAAGACAATTGGAAGACAAACTGAAAGTGCTTCTACAGCAAGGTTTTGCACGTATTCTGGTTGACAACGAAATGGTTCGTTTGGATGAATTTTCTGCTTCAGATTTACACAAATTAGACAATAAAGACATTTTATTGATTATTGACCGTATTGTTGTAAAAGAGGAAGAAGAATTTTACAATCGTCTTGCCGATGCTGTACAAACTGCTTTTTTTGAAGGAAAAGGAATTTGCTATCTTCAAGAATTAAATGCAGAAAAAAGATTTTCTTACTCTAATAATTTTGAGCTTGACGGAATAACTTTCCTTGAGCCAAATGTTCATTTATTCAGTTTTAATAATCCATATGGGGCTTGTCCTGTTTGCGAGGGCTATGGAAATATTATTGGCATTGATGCCGATTTGGTTGTTCCAAACACTTCATTGTCAATTTACGAAAGCGCCATTTATCCGTGGCGTGGCGATAGCATGAGCTGGTATAAAGATGAATTGATAAAACATGCTTACAAGTTTGATTTTCCTATTCATAAACCTTATTTCCAATTAACTGACGAACAAAAAGATTTAATTTGGACTGGAAATCAGTATTTTCAAGGGCTTAATGATTTCTTTAGAGAATTAGAAGAAAAAAATTATAAGATTCAGAATCGTGTAATGCTTTCACGTTATCGTGGCAAAACAAAATGTCATGCTTGTAAAGGCAAACGCTTGCGCGAAGAAGCATCTTATGTAAAAATCAACGGAAAAACAGTTTCTGATCTAGTTGATTTACCGATTAAACATTTGGTTACTTTTTTCAAAAACATCGAATTAAACCAATACGAACAGCAGATTGCGAAACGTTTGATGGTCGAAATCAATAATCGTTTGTCTTTTTTAACGGAAGTTGGTTTAGATTATCTTACTTTAAATAGAAATTCTGCTACACTTTCTGGAGGAGAATCTCAGCGTATTAATCTTGCGACTTCTCTTGGAAGCAGTTTGGTTGGATCAATGTACATTCTTGATGAGCCAAGTATTGGTCTGCATCCAAAAGACTCTGAAAGATTAATCAAAGTACTGCTTTCTCTTCGTGATCTTGGTAATACTGTAATTGTGGTTGAACACGATGAAGACATTATGAAAGCTGCCGATATGATTATTGATATCGGTCCAGAAGCTGGAACTTTTGGAGGAAAACTGGTTGCACAAGGAACTTATGATGAAATCTTGCAATCTGATTCTTTAACTGCTAAATATTTAAATGGTGATTTAGAAATTTCCGTGCCTAAGAAAAGAAGAAAATTCAAAAATCATATTGACATTATTGGCGCACGCGAAAACAACTTAAAAAATATCAATGTTACTTTTCCATTAGATGTTTTAACCGTTGTAACAGGAGTTTCTGGAAGCGGAAAAAGTACTTTGATCAAGAAAATTTTGTTCCCAGCGGTACAGAAAAAACTAGAAAGTGCTGCTGAAAAAGCAGGACAGTTTACTGAAATTTCTGGATCATTTTCACAAATTAAACATATTGAATATGTAGACCAAAATCCGATTGGAAGAAGTTCTAGATCGAATCCTGTTACCTATATCAAAGCTTATGATGATATTCGTGATTTGTATGCTAAAGAAAAATTATCAAAAATAAGAGGTTACCAAGCCAAACATTTCTCTTTTAATGTTGATGGAGGTCGATGCGAAACTTGTAAAGGTGAAGGTTCTATAAATGTTGAAATGGTCTTTATGGCCGATGTTTCTCTTCCGTGTGAAACTTGCGGAGGAAAAAGATTCAAAAAAGAGATTTTAGAGGTTACTTTCGACAATCAAAATATCAATGACATTCTTACAATGACCATTGATGACGCAATTGCTTTTTTCGAAAAAAATAAGCAAGCAAAAATCACTCAGAAATTACAGCCTTTACAAGATGTTGGTTTAGGATATGTTCAATTAGGACAATCTTCTTCTACGCTTTCTGGTGGAGAAGCGCAGCGTATTAAATTGGCTTCTTTTTTAGTTAAAGGAGCAACAAAAGATAAAGCTTTATTTGTTTTTGACGAACCTACAACGGGACTTCATTTTCATGACATTAAAAAACTTTTAGCTTCGTTTGATGCTTTAATAGAAAAAGGACATTCGATAATTGTAATCGAACATAATTTGGATTTAATAAAATGTGCTGACTGGATACTTGATTTAGGCCCAGAAGGTGGAGAAAATGGAGGTCATTTGCTTGCATCTGGAACTCCTGAAGAGATTGTAAAAGTAAAAGAATCTGTAACGGGAGTTTACTTAAAAGACAAATTGTAATATCACTCGTTTTTAAATAACAAAGCCATAAATACAATTGATTAGTTTGTATTTATGGCTTTATATTTTATTTCTCTTTTTAATGTTTTAAGCTACCAAGCATCTTTCCTCAAAAGGAAGACCATCTTCATCGATAGCTACTAAAATCTTTTTCTGTTTTGATGCCTCAAAAGTAAGATACAGCCAAGCAAATGACCATAAACCTAGAGTTAAACAAAAAATCAGAAAATTCAAACTGTGATTAACCACTTTTCCTCCTTTCGATAAGACCGCGAAAAGCAATTCATCATTTCTTTCTTCTAAAGTAAATCCATTATGAACTTTGTTTGAAATCATATTGGAGAATACTTGCATGCTTTGTTCCTGGCTGAGATGATTGTTTTTCATAATTAACTTCATTCTACAATTAATCAAATAACTTTCTTTCGTCTACATTTTCTTGCAAAACTATCCAACCCAAAAAAAGAAAACAATACCTAGATCTGGGGATTTTATTAGAAATAATTCTGCAATTTCTTCAAAGTAGTGCTAAACTTTCATGATAAAGTTAATTTTTATTACACTAATTACAAAATATACATGTGTTAAAGTTTATTTTTTAATAACTAATTTTCAATTACTTAACTTTTGAAACAGAAATTAAAACACAATATTAACTATTCTTTTTTCAGATTTTCAGAAGGCATTGCAGTCGCATTTCCATCCCTTAAAGCGCTGTAATGCGGAGACATAATCTCTATACCAGCCTCATTAAAAGAATCTTGAATGTTTTGATGAAGTGACGAATAAATCCTTGGTTGTTTTGTCGGCTCTTTGGTGTAAACATTAATTTGATATGAAACATAAAAATCATCTAAACTGGTTTGTAGCACAAATGGTTTAGGCTCTTTTTCGGTCATTTCGGTTTTCAAAGCAGCATTGATCAAGGCGGCATGAATAGCTACCCACGGCACATCGTAACCAATAGAAACTGTAGTATGAATGAGCAATCCTGTGGTTGATTGTTTTGTATTTGCCGAATAATTGGTTGAAGTACTGGACAAAACGGTCGCATTTGGAATCGTAATGTCTTCAAATTTTGGCGTTCTAATTCGTGTAACTAATGCCGTTTTCTCGATTACCTCGCCGCTCACGTCTCCAATTTTTATATAATCACCAATTTTAAATGGACGCATGTAAGTAATAACCAAACCAGCGACCATATTTGCAATAGCATTTGAAGATCCTAATGAAAATAAAACCCCAACAAAAACCGAAACTCCTTTAAAAATAGGCGAATCTGAACCTGGCAAATATGGAAAAATAATTACCAGCATAAAAGCATACATCAACAATCTGATTACGTTGAATGTAGGTAGTGCCCAGTCGCTGTAAAACCCATCAATTTTTATGTTTTCTGATTTTATTTCGTCAAAGAAAAACTTAATTACTTTGAGTGAATATTTAAAAATAATGATAATCACGATAATCGTAAACAGACTTGGCAGAAAACCAACAAAACCCATTAAAGCAGATTTTGCAGGCGTTAAAATCCATCTGAGCAGCATTGTAGTGTAGTCTTTTGTAGCTGGAAAAATGCTGAATAACACAGGCAGCGACAGGTAAACTATTAAAATAAGTGTCACTATTTTTATGAAACCGAAAAACCGAAGAAACAAAAATTGCTGTTTTTCTGGCGATAATATTTTTATTGTATTATAATTAACTCCTTTAAAATATCTGTTTTTATTTTTGACAATATAATTTCTAATCAGATTAAAAACCTTACCAACCAAAAACAAAACCAAGCCTATTATAAGAACCAATAGTGTGGTATAGCCTATTCGCTTGGGCAACTGCGAATAATTCTCATTCTGATATAAAATCGCGGTTTTAATCTTAGCCAAATTTCGATTGGCAATCTTTATTATTGTGCTGTTTTCTACTTTTGCATCGGCATCAAAAACAGACATTATAACCAAATCACTTTGATAAACAATATCCATCGAAGCATCTGAGGGAACGATTTTAATAGAATCCTTCTCAAAGAAAGATTCATTGTAAAGTCTTTTAATTTTATTGGTTATATATTCCGCCCTTTCTTTTGCAGAAAAAGAGCCGACATTATTATAAACAAAGAAAAGAGTGTCTTTGAAAGGTTTGACAGGATAACCTTTTATTTTTACTGTTGAAGTTTCTTTATCAGAATTTTTCAGATTCGGAGTCTGCGCAAATACGGAGAAAGAAAACAAAACAAAAAAGAAAGCTAATAACCTAAGTACTTTTATTTTCATATTCAATTAGAAATAAATTAGTTACCCTTTCTAACAAATATAAAAACAAAAAAGTTACGATTTTTTAAATGCCTTTCTTTTTTACAGAAAAATCAGATCAAATTTTAATTCCTATCTTTTTCAAAAGTGAATCAATTACATTATTGATATCTGTTGAAATCTTGAATTTGTAATTCAAGTAAACATATAAAATAGTCACTAAAATTGATTTTAAAGCAATGCTAATCAACTGGAAAAATGGAAATTCCCAGAAATAAAACAGTAAAAACAATGCAAAAGTAAGAACAATCGAATGGATTGTTTGTTTTGTAAATGGATATAAATCAAGTTTTTTAACCACAAAAAGCAATTTCGCCAAACTATACAAAGTAATCGAAAGAAGGGTTGCAAATGCAGAACCGAAAATACCTAAAATTGGAATAAAAATAATGTTTAAAATTACTGTTAGAACAACCAGCATTAATCCTAAATACAATACCATTCGGTAGTATTTTGTATTGAAAATAATAGCGTTATTATTTCCTAAAATCAAATCGAAATACTTCGAAAGACCAATCATGAAAACTACTGGAATTCCACCGCTATATTCTTTAGGAACCAATTCATACAATTGGTCAATATTAACAAAGATACAAAGCATTACAAACCCGCCAACAATCTGCAGATTGATAGAAGTCTTTTTGTAAAGCTGATTTAAATCATCATGCTTATTGTCATGCATTAATTTGGCCGTAATCGGATACACAATTTGATGCATCGCACGGCTTGGAACTGAAATTACTAAAGCGATATAAGTTGCAACAGAATAATAAGCAATATTTTCAATTTTCATGTACTGATTCAAAATCAGTTTATCACCATCTAAAAGCAAATTGGCAACACTTCCTGAAAGAATAATATAAAAAGTATATTCCATGACACTTTTTACATTATCAGGTATTGTAATCTGAAAATTAGGCTTTTTGATGTAGAACGCATAAAACATCGTTACAATAAAAGCTAAGAAATAAATAGCGGCAGTCACATAAACAAACTGAACCAAACTGATCCAGTGAAAATACAGCCCAATTAAAGCAATTGTAGAAAGCAATCTTAAACCGACTTCTTTTATGAAATTTCCAAAAACAGAATGCATGTGCACTCTCGCCCAAGCATAAAAAATCTCAAAATAAGCCATGCAAATTCCAATAAACGGAATAAGAAGCATAAACTCACGAACAACCGGATTTTCTTTAGAAACAAAATCAGTTATATCGTCGTAAAAGAAGATTCCAATAAGTCCTAACGGAATACACATTAAAATAGGAAACAAAGCCGTAAAAGATAAAAACTGTTCTCTTTCTTCCTCTGTTTCATACTGCGAATAAAACTTTACAAGCGTATTCTGCATTCCGATTGCAAACAAAGGCATGATTACGTTTGCTGCAGATGTAATATAATTTGTTAATGCATAATAAGTTGCACCAAGAAAAACGGGATAAAGATATAATGTATTAATGGCTCCGATACCAAAACCAATGTATGTAATTATAGTGTTTTTAAAAGACTGATTTAAGACAATACCCATTTCTTGAGTTTAGATTGTATTTAATTTTAAATGATTATCCTTTAATCAGCTGTGCTAATTGTTTGGTTAGATTTTTTCTTGAATATTGCTGTAAACCAATTCCATGCGATTGCAATTTCCCTTCCAAAAACTGATTAAAAAAGTCCAAAATTACACTTTTTAGCTTCGCTTTTTCAGAATAATCAAAAAATACTCCTGTATTGGTCTGCGTAACGATATCGGCAAAGTCAGAACCTTGAGGTCCAATGGCAATTATTGGACGGTTTGAAACCATATATTCGAACAATTTTCCCGGAATAATACTTTTCGTGTCTTCAGAATTAATCTCTATCAAAAGTAAAACTTGAGATTTTCTTTGGTGCGCAACAGCTTCTTTATGAGAAACGTAACCTACCAAATTCAAATAATCATTTAATTGATGCTCTTGTATCGCATCTAAAACTTCTTGACTTACTGCCCCAATTAATTTAATTTCTAAATGAGATTTAAATTCTGGAACTTCTTGTAGTAATTCAACTAAAACTTCCCATAAAAATGGAGGGTTTCGATCTGACAAGAAAGAACCAATATGAGCTAAAGTGAATTTAGTGTCTAAAGTTTGTTTTTCTACCGTTTCTACATCATAACCGTTTGTAATTACAGTAATTGGCTTATTCGTAATAGCCTCAAATTCAGTTTTAGTAGTTTTACTGGTTACAATAATTTCATCGGCAGAATTCAGTACTTTGTGCTCTAAGCTTTTATGCTTTTTTTCAGCATAAGAAGATAAACGAAGTGCTTTATGATATCCAATCGTTGTCCAAGGATCACGAAAATCGGCAAACCATTTTACTTTTAATTTTTGCTGTAATTCTAAACCAATTAAGTGTAAACTATGCGGCGGTCCAGAAGTTACAATGGTATCGATATTATTTTCTTGAATGTATTTTTCTAAATAAGAAACCGATGGTTTTACCCAAAAAACACGTGCATCTGGAATAAAAAGATTTCCTCGAACCCAAAGAAACGTTTTGTCCAAAAAGGTCTGCTTTTTCTTTTGCGGAAAAATCCCCGAACTGATTTTCTTGGTTTTATTTTTCGAAAAAATGGAAGCCAATTGATAAGGCTCCCAAATTTTATTTTTTAAAACAATTACTTTATCTGATATCTCACTTACCAATCCTTCATCTACAATTGGATAAGTTGGATTTTCTGGAACATAAACAATTGGCTGTACATCAAACTCTGGCAGATATTTTACAAATTTCAGCCAACGCTGTACTCCTGGCCCACCCGCAGGCGGAAAATAATAGGTAATTATTAAAAGTTTTTTTTGTTCCAACGAAAATGAGTTTACTATTTTTAAAGTGCAAATTTAGAATTTTGAAATTCTAGGCTTCTTTTTTCTTATTAGAATTTTTACTTTCAAAATAAATTCCTCCAGCTAAAAGCAATAACATTCCGATTGAACTCATTAAAGTAATTGTTCCTCCAGTTTTAATAATCTGAGGTTCAAATTTAAATTCAATTGTGTGTTTTCCAGCAGGAATTTCCATTGCTCTTAAAACATAATCAACAGGGAAATGATCTGTCAATTTACCGTCGATATAAGCATTCCAGCCATTTTTATAATACATTTCAGAGAAAACAGCTAAACCGTCTCCATTATTTTCAGATTTGTATTTGATATAATTTGGCTTATAAGTAACAACCTTAATAGTTCCAGTTGTATCAAAAGCTTTTTTCATTCGAGCATTTTGGAATTTAGTTTCGTGCTCATGAACATTGAAAACTGCTATTTTTTTAGTATCTAAATTATTCAATGCTTTCATTACATCGTCTGGCTTGTTTACCAGTTTTACAGAGCTTACAAACCAAGCATTTCCATTAGCATCTGGATTAACAGCTGGAATTTGATTTCCATCTTTATCCACTTGAATTACATACTTAACATTAAGCATATTAAGCACTTCTAAATTATTCTTAGCAATTTGATAATCGTACAATTGCTGCATTCTTCTAGGTCTAACAGCACTATAACCTCCAATTGTTTTATGGAAATATGAAGATCTACCTTGCAATTGCCCTTGAAGATCAAATACACGGTAAACTGAAGTATCTTTTAATATCTGAGCATCTGCTTGTGTTTCTTGGAAAGGCGCCGCAATTTGAACTGGACTAACAAAATCTTTAGCAGAAACGTATTTTTTATCCACAAAAAACAAATCGAAAATCATTACAATTCCAATAAAAATCAAAGTTGTTCTTTGAGAAAATTTATTTTTAATAAACAACCATAATATCACAAAAGTCATTACGATTAAGAATCCAGATCGCAATATATCTGCGTAATACATTGTCATTCTATCTTCTTTTAAAGCATCAACGAAACCTGGTCCGTAGCTTTCTAAGAAATATTGATCGCTTGCTCCTGTAAAATGGAAGAAACTTTTCGCAATTAAAAGAATAACGAGAACTCCTAAACCAAAAACTCCAGTCTGCACTAATGCTTTCTGCTGTAATTTTGGTTCATCTTTAGCTTTAAAGAATGACTGTAATCCCATGACAGCTAAAACAGGGAAACATAATTCTAAAATAACTTGAATTGATGATACCGCTCTAAATTTATCGTATAAAGGAACATATTCGATAAAAAAGTCAGTCAATAAAGAGAAGTTTTTACCCCAAGAAAGCACTAAAGTGAAAAGCGCTCCTCCAAGGAAAACATATTTAATTTTTCTTTCGTCTATAAATAAAGCCAAAACAGCCAAGAAGAAAACTACAGCACCGATATAAGCTGGCGCCGAAACAATTGGTTGATCTCCCCAATAGGTTGGCATTCCAGAAACGAAATCCTTAGCTTGAGATTCAGGTACACCCTGCTCTACCATAAACGCGTACATACGGCTGTCTGTACCAACATTTTCATGGCTTGAACCTCCAAATATTCTTGGAGCAATTAAATTTAAACTTTCTGCAATACCATAACTATATTCTGTAATATAGTCTGTAGTCATCGATGCAGTCGTTTCATTTTTAGATCCGTCAGGATTAAAAGTCAACTCGCTTTTATCTCTGATACTGTATTTAGCATATTCATTTGTTGCCATTAAATTACCAGCATTGGCTCCTAAGGCAAAAATTCCTGCAACTAGTAAAACTCCACAAGAGATTAAAAGCCCTTTAAAGTCTTTTTCTTTGATAAAATTAAATGCAAAATAACCTGATAGAATCAATAAGAAAATCAATAAATAATAGGTCATTTGGAAGTGGTTGGCACTAATTTCTAATGCCACTGCAAACATGGTGAGCAAACCTCCTTTTATATATTTCTTCTGAAAGACGAGTATAAAACCAGCAATTACCAAAGGCATATAAGCAATAGCGTGTGCTTTGGCATTATGACCAACTCCTAAAATGATGATCATATAAGTTGAAAAACCAAACGCAATAGAGCCGATAAAAGCTTTTAATGGATCTGTTTTTAAGACTAATAATAAGCCATAAAAACCAAGGAAATATAAGAATAAGTAATCTGCAGGGCGCGGAAGAAAACGCAATACGTCATCTACCTTACCAATAAAATCGTTCGGATAATTTGCTCCTAACTGATATGTTGGCATACCTCCAAAAGCAGAGTTAGTCCAATAAGGTTCAGCATTTTCCATTGCTCTAAAATCATTTTGCTCTTTTGCCATTCCGGTGTATTGAGCAATATCTGACTGGAAAATTTGTTTTCCTTGTAGAACTGGATAAAAATAAATTAACGAAACAAAAATAAAGCCCAAGATAACAAGGGCATGCGGATAGAACTTATTTACTATTTTCAATTTTGGCTAGTTTGGGTTAAAATGAATCCTAAATTTTCAGGACACAAATCTAATCTATTTCTTCGTAATCGACATACTCTCCCACTTTTTTGGTTTCGCGCGGATTTTTCGCATTAGCGGTATTAATGATTATTTCATCATTATTATTTGTATGGTGATTGTTCTGATACGTATTGCCTTGATTATATTGCTGTTGTTGTCTTTGAAAATTTTCACTAGCATTTTCTACCGCCTTTTTAACCAAAACTGGCAAAAAGATTCTAGCTAAAAATTTAAAAATGTAATAAAAAGCTATAACCCACATGATGGTCTTAAACAAACCTGAAAATGATGCTTCTTGCATAACTATATATTTTTTTCCAAAATTAATAAATCCATTCTTTAAAAATAAAATATGAATCTTAAATAAATAATAAAATATGTACATTTGAAATGCGTTATTATTTTTTAACCCAAAAAAAATTATATGTTCAAAATTAAAAACTTACTTGCCCCGGTACTTTTTTTTATTCCACAACTGTTTTTTGCGCAATATACCGACGTTATTAATTCCAACCGCCCCGGAGAAACCATGTCAGCCTATGCTGTCGGAAAATCTGTTATTCAAGCTGAATTAGGTGTTTATGGCATTAAAGAAAAACACGATTTATTAGATTACGATGCTACCGGATTCGGTACAGATTTAACCGTTAGATACGGAGCTTTTCTGGAACAATTGGAATTTGTTCTAGATTTACAATATCAAACGGAAAGTTTTGATACTCCGTATACTAGTTACAAAAAGAACAATTTCAGACAAACGGTTTTAGGAGCTAAATACCTTATTTATGATCCTTATAAAAATTACAAAAGAGAAGTAAACATTTACAGCTATAAAGCCAATCGTAATTTTCAATGGCGCGAATTGATTCCGGCTGTCTCTGTTTTTGCAGGAGCAAATTTTGTCGGAGCAAACAATCCGTATTATTTTTCTCCTGATGGCGCAATTTCTCCTAAAGTTTCGTTGATCACGCAAAACCTTTTAGGAGGCGGATCTTGGGTTTTTGTAACCAATATTATTGCAGATTATATCGGAACTGACTATCCAAGTTACGGATATGTATTAACTTTGACGCACGGATTTAATGATAGATGGTCTGGTTTTATTGAAAATCAAGGATATAAAAGCGATTTTTACAGCGATTCTATCCTTCGTACTGGAGCTGCTTTTTTGCTGTCTTCCAACATGCAAGTTGACGCTTCTATAAGTACGAATTTCAAAAATACACCATCTGTTTTATATGGCGGAGTCGGAGTATCATGGCGTTACGATGGCTGGTACAAAGAAAAACAAGTTGCGAACAAAGCAGCTGACAGAGCAAAAAAGAATGATGACAACAAGGAGCAAAAAGTTGATTATCAAGAAAAAGAAAGAAAACGTAAAGCTAAATACGAATAAAGCGCAAAATAACCAGAGCCTTCAGAAAAGACTCTCAATACCATTTTAATGATTACAATTAAAGAAGCCAAAAGCAAGAAAGAATTAACCGAATACATCAAATTTCCTTTTTCTTTATATAAGGATAATCCGTATTGGGTGCCACCCATTATTTCAGATGAATTGGAATCTTTTGACAAAACCAAAAACCCTGCGTTTGATAATGCAGAAGCCTATTTTTATTTAGCTTACAAAGACAATAAAATTGTTGGGCGAATCACTGCCATTATCAATTGGTCTGAAGTTAACAATCAGCACAAGAGAAAAGTACGTTTTGGATGGTTTGATGTAATTGATGATATTGAAGTTACGAAAGCACTGCTTGAAAAAGTTTATGAATTAGGAAGAAAACATAATTTAGAGCATGCTGAAGGGCCAATGGGATTTTCGAATTTAGATAAAGTTGGTGTTCTTACGGAAGGTTATGATCAAATTGGAACCATGATTACTTGGTACAATCATCCTTATTATGTAACTCATTTAGAGCAATTAGGATTTCAGATTGAAAAACAATTTATTGAAAGTATATTTCCTTTCTCTAATGTAAAACCTGAGTTTTTCCAAAAGGCTGTTACTTTAATTCAAAAACGTTACGGACTTAAATCTCTGACTTTCACAAAAACGAAAGACATTATGCCTCACGTAGACAAAATGTTCGATTTGTTTAACGAATCTTATGAAAAGCTTGCTTCGTTTGTAGCCATTTCAGATGTTCAAAAAGAATATTTTAAAAAGAAATACATCAGCTTCATCAATCCTGAATATATCAAATTTGTGGTTGATAAAGACGATAATTTAGTAGCTTTTAGTATTGTAATGCCAAGTTTTGTTGAGGCTTTACAGAAAATGAAAGGTAAATTATTTCCGTTTGGTTTTCTTCATTTATTAAAAGCAAGAAAACACAGTAAAGACGTTGTTTTTTACCTTATCGGAGTTCATCCAGAATATCAAAACAAAGGCGTAACAGCGCTTATTTTTGATGAATATTACAAGACTTTTTCTGCAAAAGGAATTCAAACTTGTATTAGAACTCCTGAATTATTGGAAAATAATGCGATTCATTTACTTTGGAAAAACTTTGATCCAATTATTCACTGTCAGAGAAAGACATATCTGAAGAATCTTTAATTTTAGTTTTCAGTCACAGTCGCAGTTTTCAGTTCTTAAAAGTCACTGAATTCGTCTCAACTTTTGAACAGGAATTAAAAATAACACATAAAAAAATCCATTCGTCCCCAAAACGAATGGATTTTTCATTTTATAAAACACATATTACTCTACTTTACAATCTACTTTTACCAGAGTATTTTTTTGATCAAATTTTAATTTTGATTTATCTTTAAAAGAAACCTTATCATTGGCAGTTACAATATCTCCATATCCTTCAATAAAAGCTCCGTCTTTTTGCAGAAAAGCAACTTCTCTTACAGATGAAACCCCTTCTGAATTAAAAGTATAATCTGCGATTAAAGTATCGCCTTTCATGTTTCCAATTAAGGTTCCTTCATTTTTATCTTTTCCTACCAAATTATAACTTAGTTTTCCGTTTACTTCTTGATGAGAATTAACATTAAAACTCATTTCTATTACGCTTCCGTTTGATTTCCAAGCGTAACATTGATCTCCTGCAGGCTCAACAAGTTCAGCTTCTTTTGGCGGACTTGGCGTAATTTGTACTGGCTCTGTTGTAGTTGTTTCTTTTTTACAAGAAGCAAAAATTGACAAGGCAAGTACAGCTGTTAGTGTTAGTACTTTTTTCATATTTCCTCATTTTTATTTTGTGATTATGATATAAAGTTACCTCAAATAAAAAAAAATCCATTCGTAGAACAAATGGATTTTTTTACATAATTCCCACTTAAGGAAATCTATTTTTTTATTAGAATTTACGAAACGTCAACAGTTGTACGTTCAGCAATTTCTTTATAAGTTCCGTTAGTCAATTTCTCACGAATTGCCTCGAAAGCTGTTAAAGTCTCTTCGATATCTGCTAATGTATGAGAAGCTGTAGGGATCATTCTTAATAAGATAATTCCTTTTGGAATAACTGGATAAACCACGATAGAAAGGAAAATACCATAATTCTCTCTTAAATCGTTCACCATTACCATTGCTTCAGGAATACTTCCTTCTAAGTAAACTGGTGTAATACAAGTATTTGTATCTCCAATATTAAATCCTTTTTCTTTAAGACCGTTTTGCAAAGCATTTACGTTTTCCCAAAGTTTATCTTTAATAGCAGAAGATTTACGCAATAACTCTAAACGTTTCAAAGAACCAATTGTTTGAATCATTGGTAAAGCTTTAGCAAACATTTGAGAACGTAAGTTGTATTTCAAGTAATCGATAACTGTTTTATCAGCTGCTACGAAAGCACCGATATTAGCCATAGATTTTGCAAAAGTAGAGAAGTAAACATCAATATCTGCTTGAACTCCTTGCTCCTCACCTGCTCCAGCACCTGTTTTACCTAAAGTACCAAAACCGTGTGCATCATCAACTAATAAACGGAAATTGTATTTTTGTTTTAATGCAACAATTTCTTTTAATTTTCCTTGCTGTCCACGCATTCCGAAAACACCTTCAGTGATAAATAAAATACCTCCTCCAGTTTCTTCAGCCATTTTAGTAGCACGTTGCAAGTTTTTCTCCATACTTTCCAAATCATTGTGTTTGTATGTGAAACGCTTACCCATGTGCAAACGAACACCATCAATGATACAAGCATGTGAATCTACATCATAAACAATAATGTCATTTTTAGTAACCAAAGCATCAATGATAGACACCATTCCTTGGTAACCAAAATTCAATAAATAAGCAGATTCTTTCATTACGAATTCAGCCAATTCATTTTCTAATTGCTCGTGGTACGTAGTGTGTCCAGACATCATACGAGCTCCCATCGGATAAGCTGCACCAAACTGAATTGCCGCATCTGTATCTGCTTGACGAACTTCTGGATGATTGGCTAAACCTAAATAATCATTTAAACTCCAGTTTAAAATATTTTTTCCGTGAAATTGCATTCTAGGACCCAACTCTCCTTCTAACTTTGGGAAAACATAATAACCTTCTGCTTGAGAAGCCCATTTTCCTAAAGGTCCTTTATTGTCCTGAATTCTTTCGAATAAATCTTTTACCATAATATATGTAGTAATTTTTTTTACTTATCAGCGAGCAAAAATAATCATTATTAATTTAAAATGAAGAGCCTCAATTATTTTTATTGAAAAATATTCAAAAGATTATTTTTAATAGGCCATAACTCTTAAAATAATCTTACAAAATGCAATTTAATCCTCTATTTCAATATCTAACATGATTTTTATCATAATAAAAGACAACATTGTCTTTTATATTTGAATAATAATTTAATTACCCTTTAAATAGATTACAACTAAAACAAAATCAATGAATTATGAAAAAGATCAACAAAATTACAAACAAACTAAATGTTCTTTTATGTGCATTTTGTATGCTCCTCGTCTTGGGAAGCTGTAAAAAAAATGAAACGAAAGATTATGCAGACATTATGACTGAAGGTGAAATGAATGCTGAACTTACATCGCCTCCTCATGTTCCAAAACCAGTTGGAAACAGAACTGCTATGAAACTGAAGCTAAACATGGAAATCAAAGAGCAAGAAGGTACAATGACTGATGGTGTAAAATATACGTATTGGACATTTGGAGGTTCTGTTCCTGGAAGTTTTATTAGAACGCGTGTTGGTGATGAAGTAGAATTTCACTTAAAAAACCATCCTGATAACAAATTACCGCATAATATCGATTTACACGCTGTAACCGGTCCAGGTGGTGGAGCAACCTCATCTCTTGTAGCTCCCGGACATGAAAAAGTTTTCAGTTTCAAAGTTATAAATCCTGGATTGTATGTCTATCACTGTGCTACTGCTCCTGTGGGAATGCACATTGCAAACGGTATGTACGGATTAATTTTGGTTGAACCAGAAGGCGGACTTCCTCCTGTTGACAAAGAATACTACGTAATGCAGGGTGATTTTTACACTCAAGGTGAATATGGAGCAAAAGGTCTACAGCCATTTGATATGAATAAAGCGGTAAAAGAAACTCCAGATTATGTTGTTTTTAATGGAAAAGTTGGCTCTTTAACAAATGGTGGCGAATTAACAGCAAAAGTAGGTGAAACAGTTCGTTTGTATGTTGGAAATGGTGGGCCAAATTTGGTTTCTTCTTTCCACGTTATTGGAGAAATTTTTGACAGCGTACATGTTGAAGGCGGAAGTACTGTAAATAAAAATGTTCAAACTACTTTAATTCCTGCTGGTGGTGCTGCTATTGTAGATTTTAAAGTTGAAACTCCGGGAACTTTCATCTTGGTTGACCACTCTATTTTTAGAGCATTTAATAAAGGAGCTTTGGGAATGCTGAAAGTGGAAGGAAAAGAAAATAAAAACATTTACTCAGGAACTATTCAGGAAGGTATTTATTTGCCTGAAGGTGGAACAATCCAGAAAATGCCTGGAACTTCAACAGCAAAAGTTGCAGTGCCAAAACGTACTGTCGAGGAGAAAGTTAAAATTGGTAAAGAAATTTTCGGAACAACATGTTTCGCTTGCCACCAATCTGAAGGGCAAGGAATTCCGAGTACTTTCCCTCCTTTAGCAAAATCAGATTATTTAAATGCTGATTCTAAACGTGCTATTAATACGATTCTTCATGGTCTAACTGGAGAAGTAACCGTTAACGGTAAAAAATACAATAATGTAATGCCAGCTCAGAATTTATCTGATGATGAAATTGCAAATGTTCTAACCTACATTTATAATAGCTGGGGAAATAATAAAACAGAAATTACACCAGAAATGGTAAAAGCATTAAGATAACAGCAAAACTTCTAGCATGAAAAAATACATTTTCATACTTACAATTCTCTTTTTCTCTGCGGTTAGTGTCATGAAAGCTCAGGAAAAAGGAATGGTTTTCATAAAAGAGGGATCTTTTGTCCCTCTTTATGGAGCCGTTTCTAAAAAACCTGTTGAAGTAAAATCTTTTTACATTGACATTTACCCCGTTACAAATCGTGAATTTTTAGAATTTGTCAAAAAAAATCCTTCTTATCAAAAATCAAAAATTAAGGGAATTTTCGCTGATAAAAGCTATTTGTCATATTGGCCAACTGATTTTGATTTTGGAAATGCAAAACCCAATTCGCCAGTTACAAGCGTTTCTTGGTTTGCAGCAAAAAAATATTGCGAATGCGAAGGAAAACGGTTAGCCACAATGGATGAATGGGAATATGTAGCAATGGCAGATACCAAAAAAATTGACGCTAGAACCAAGAAAGAATTCAATGAATATATTTTGTCTTGGTACGAGAAATCGAAAACGTACGAAAATGAAATTGGAAAAACTTTCAAAAATTATTGGGGAGTTTACGACATGCACGGTTTGGTTTGGGAATGGACTTCTGACTTTAACAGCATTTTTTTATCTGGAGAATCTAGAAAAGACAAAAGCACTGATAAAAATCTCTTCTGCGGAAGCGGATCAGTAAATGCATCTGATCTAATGGATTATGCTGCTTTTATGCGTTACGCTTTTCGCGGAAGCTTAAAAGCACAATATTCTACAAGAAATCTTGGATTTAGATGCGCCAACACAACAAAACCAAAAATCTAATTTAAATTAGTTTACAATGAAAAAAATAGCGATTGCTTTTCTTCTCTTATTCTCATTTTACAGCTGTAAAGAAGCAGATAAAAAAGAAGTCAAAGCAGAAACAAAAAAGGAAATCAGCGATTTATCAATTTATAATCTTCCTTCAAAATGGACAACGCAAGATGGCAAAGACATTGAATTGAAATCGCTTAGGGGAAATGTTTTGGTAATGGTTATGATTTACACCAGTTGCAAATCGGCTTGCCCAAGATTGGTTGCTGATATGCGAGATATTGAATCAAAATTGGAGAAACAAACCAAACAGCACGTAAAATTGATTTTGGTAAGCATAGATCCAAATACAGATACGCCTGAAAGATTAAAATCATTCGCTATTGAAAATAAAATGAATCAAGATCCGTGGATTTTCCTTCGTTCAACAGAAGAAAACACTCGCGAATTTGCAGCGGTTTTAGCGGTAAATTATAAAAAAATCTCTCCGATAGATTTTTCGCATTCGAATATTATCAGTGTTTTCAATCCTGAAGGCGAATTGGTTTTTCAACAGGAAGGTTTAGGCGTAAATAATGATAAAACAATTGAAACAATAAATATGGAAGCAGGGAAAATATAGATATTTTAAATAGGTTAATTAGTAAGAAACAAGAGCAGATTTATGATCGACTCTTGTTTTTTTATATTTATAATAAGTTAAAAAGAAACATTGTAAAGCTTCGGAGAAGCGAAATATTCATAGATAACATTATACGTCGAGTTTTAAAGCTCCAGCGGAGCGACATATTAAAAAACATCATAAATCGATAAATATTTCACCCCGCTGGGCTCTTTACTCTTTATTAAAACATTTTCTATAAATATTTCGCTCCGCTGGAGCTTTGTTTCTACTTATCTTATTTTTCTATAAATATGTCGTCCCTCTGGGACTTTTTACTTAATCATTAATTTATTTTCTAAATCATCAAACTTTAATTTTATCATTGATAACATAATTAAAATCAATCCCAAAACCAAAAGAATACTAAAAATCAAAATGCTTTGAAAATAGCCTGGAATGCTTCCTTCTCCAAAAAAGAAAAACCAGCCTTGAAGAAATAACAAAACTTCAGTCAAAATATATCCTGAAATAAAACACTTCACTCCTATTTTTAATGTTGAAGAATTGGCAGAAAGCATTTTATTTTGAAGTATAATTCCAAACAAAAATCCGGTTATGATTCCTAAAGTCGTTAAATGAATAAATCCGATTACAAAATTTCTGATTTGATGTGAAACTTCAGCTAAATTTGGAAAAATGGTCAGCAATTGAATTCCGACTTTCAAAAATAAAGAACACAAAGCCAAACTGTAAACTATTTTAGTCGTTTTATCTAAAGTGCTTTTGAAATGATGAATTTGAGGCTTTAGCATTTTATAGAAATAAATAAAAGCGCCCAATTGAAACAAAACTCCCAAAGCATTAATATAGCTTAAAATATCTTTTTCGATAAACCAGCGAACTGGAAAACAGACTGTCAGTACTGTAGAGACAATCATCAAAAAGTAAAACTTCTTAAACTTTACTTCATCAATTTTATCTTGAAATTGTTTCAAAAACAAAGCCAAAATCGCCAAGATAAACCATCCATTAAATTGAAAATGAAGAAAAAACTGAATCGCAATTTGATAGAAAGCGCTTTGTTTTCCTAAAGTGCTTACGGCTGGCCCAAGACACCAAACTCCGAAAGTCGATAAAATCATAAACAGAATCGAAACCAATAAAAGTCTTTGCGACGGCGATTTATCTTTGGAACAATCTTTCCAGACCAAACGGCAAAAAATATAACTCAACAAAATATGCATCGTTGAGAAAACAATCGAAAACAAAGCATATCCCTGAATTGGGAAAGCAATAATCATTCCGATTACCGAAAACTCTGTCAACCAAAATAAACGGTTGTAAATAGGTTTCTGGCTTTTCTCTTTTGGAATAAAAAAATGAACAACCAAAACAAAAACGATCATATAAACCCAGCCCAATATCGCCACGTGCGAATGCGCGTGAAGCAGAAAACTGTAGTTTAGAAAATCTAAAGGAAAGAGATACATAAAACGCATTAACAATCCGAAAACACAGGCAATCAGAAAATTAAAAAAACAGCAAAGTATCCAGCTTTTTTGAGAATTCATATATTAAAGATATAGAAAAATTAAACCATATAAGCATATAAGAAATTATAAGTTTTGCTGAAATGAACTTATATAACTTATATGGTTTTAAAATTTGAATCATATAAAAAACACCGATAATTATCATGTTTAGATATTTTATCGGTGCTTTTTCCACTATTAAAATTAACCTTTATTCTACTTCAACAAAGTCTTTTTCTAAAATCACAGCTTTTGGAAATAATATATTGTTTTCCAAATGAATGTGTTTGTGTAAATCTGCTTCAAACTCTTTCAGCATCGCAAAAGTTACTCTGTACGTTGTACAAGCATCTGCTGGCGGAGTGTAATTATTGGTTAAAGCAGCGATTTCTCTAAAACGTTCGCCTTCATTATCATGTTCATGCATCATCATCGCAATCGGATTTGAAACGGTTCCAAAAGAAGGTTGAGATAGAATTCCATCAGATTCTTTCGTTTTTACCATTCTTTTTACAAATGGGAATAGAACCAATTCTTCTTTTTTCATGTGTTGAGACAATTCGCCTGCGCAACCAATAAACAATTCGTTTATTTTAAATAATTCGGGGTGATTTGCTCCATGCACTTTGCATAATTTATCCAAAAACGGAAGCAAAACATTTGTTTTCTCTTCTACATAACGGTGATGCGTTTTTTCAATATAATCTGCCAATAAATCTAAAGGCCATGAATTAAAATCAATGCTTCCGCCATTTTCTGATTGTACAACCTGAAGCACATTTTCTAATAAGATATCGGCATCGATATTTTGTTTTTCGCAAACTTCAGTCACTGTTCGGTTTCCTTTGCAGCAAAAATCAATTCTATATTTTGAGAATACGGCAGCTGTTCTAAAATCCTCAGCTACAAACGATCCGATTGTTTTGTTTTTTAAATTTTCCATGATAATCTATTTTATATTTTGTGTGTTTTATTTTTTGTTTTTTAATGTCAGTTCAAATACAAACCAAGCCATTGTTATAAATCCGATTCCAAAAATTGAATCTCCGATTGCACGAAGCCATTTTAAAGTAATCATCGTTGGCTGTTGCATTAATTCTGATGAACGAGCGTACCACATTCCGTGATTGATGCTTTCAATCGCTTGCCAAACCCCAATTGGAAGCAAGCTTAAAATTGCCATTAGGAATAAACCAATATTTAAAGACCAGAAAGTAATTTTTAGCAATTTGTTATTCCAACTTACATTTCGGTATAAACTTCTTAATACAAATAATACCAACCCAATTCCTAACATTCCGTAAACTCCAAATAAAGCTGTGTGTCCGTGTAAAGGTGTTGTATTTAAACCTTGTACATAATAAAGTGCGATTGGTGGATTAATGATGAATCCGAAGATTCCGGCTCCTAGGAAATTCCAAAAAGCTACAGAAATCATGAAATAAATCGGCCATTTGTAATCGGCAATCCATTGCGTTGATTTTGAGATTTTATAGTTTTGGTACGCTTCAAATCCGATTAAAGTTAAAGGCACAACTTCTAATGCACTGAACGTTGCTCCCAAAGCCATAATTGCTGTCGGCGTTCCAGAGAAATACAAGTGGTGGAATGTTCCTAAAATACCTCCAGCCATGAATATAATTGTAGCAAAAAGCACATTTAAAGTCGCTGTTTTCGTTTTTAATAATCCTAAACGAACAAACAAAAACGCAATTACAACCGTTGCAAATACTTCGAAGAAACCTTCAACCCAAAGGTGCACTACCCACCATCTCCAATATTCGGCGATTGCTAAGTTGGTTTGTCTTCCCCACATTAATCCTGCTCCGTAAAACATTGCAATCGCGCTGCAAGAAACTAAGAACAAAATGATTAGGTTTTTCTCTTCTGTTTTTTTCTTTAAAACTGGAAGCAACGGACGAATCATTAAAGCCAACCATAAAAACAATCCCACTAAAAGGAAAATCTGCCAGAAACGGCCTAAATCAACATATTCGTAACCTTGATGTCCAAACCAGAAGTTTTGAACTAAATTCAGTTTTTGCATTACTCCAAACCATTGTCCAACCATTGATCCTAAAACGATAATCAAAAGCGCAACAAATAAGAAGTTGATACCAAAACATTGAAATTTCGGATCTTTACCAGAAACCGCTGGAGCAATATACAATCCTGTTGCCAGCCAAGCCGTTGCAATCCAGAAAATTGCTAATTGTGTGTGCCATGTACGTGTTACGGCATAAGGCAGAATTTTATCAATTGGAATTCCATACAAACCATTTCCTTCTACTCCATAATGCGCTGTGATGATTCCGAAAACCATTTGTAAAACCATCAGCAAACTCACAATCCAGAAATATTTGGTCACCAATCCCATAGATTTTGTTTTCCCTTGCTTGATAATTGGATCTTCTTTTGGAAGCGGAAACTCTTCTTCTTCACCCGATTTTGCATGATAGAAAACTAAGATTCCGACACTTAAAATCAATAAAATAATACTTACTCCAGACCAAGCTAAAAGTTCTGTTGTGGCCACATTTCCAACCAATTCATCAGACGGCCAGTTGTGTGTGTATGAAATATCTCCATCAGGACGATTGGTTACTGTCGCCCAAGTCGCCCAGAAGAAAAAGGCATTCATTTTATGCATTCTTTCAACATCTGTAATAGAGTTTTTCGGAATGGCATATTCTTCTCTCAGTTTATCAAATTTCGGATCATTCGTAAAAAGACCTTTATAATATTCACTTAAATGTTCAATCGCCGCCAAACGGTTTTCAGAAATGGTAAGAACTCCATTATCTGCATCGTACCGATTGGTTCTAACGTCGTTTTGCAAACGAATCTTCAATGCAGATTGTTTCTCAGCATCTAATTCTTCATATTTTTTATTAAAATCTTTTTGGGCATAAATATCCAGTATAAAAACTGCCTCTCTGTGCAACCAATCTGCGGTCCAGTCTGGGGCCACATAGGCGCCGTGTCCCCAGATAGATCCTACTTCCTGGCCTCCTATACTTTGCCAGATGTTTTGTCCGTCTTTTATTTCGCTTTCGCTAAAAACAACTTTTCCAGAATCGGTTACAATCTCTTTCGGAACTGGTGGTGCCTGCTGATAGATCTCGTAACCATAATAACCAAGCACTGCAAATGATATACTCATCACCAATGCAAAAACTATCCATAATTTTTTTTCTCTTTTCATTTCTCTTGGGGGAAATTTATCAATAAAAGATAATTTTATCCTTTATTAGTTTTTAAAAAAACTCCAAATCTTATTACAGCATTTGGAGCTTTAAATTATTTACTCAACAATTAATACACCTTTCATCATGGCAACGTGACCAGGGAAAGAGCAAATAAATGGATAAGATCCTTTTTTATCAATTGTAAACTCGATTGTATCTTCTTCTCCGCCACCAATTAATTTAGTGTGTGCTATAATTGAAGCTTTTTCAGATTCCGGAATATAATCAGTTGCTTTTGCGTCATTTGCTTTTAAAGCAAAAGCTGCTTGGTCTGTTCCTTCTTGTAAAATCACTAAGTTGTGTCCCATTGCTTCTTTTGGAATTTTACCAACGTGTTTCAAAGTCAATTTGATTGGTTTTCCTGCAACAGCTTTCAGCTCATTTGCACTAAACTGCATTTGGTCATTTCCTTCAATAACTAATACATTTTCTTCAGTCGGTACAGCTGTTGGCGCTGGTTCTCCTTCAGTAGATGTTTCAGTTGCTTCTGTTTGATCTGCTGGAGCTGTTTCTTTTTTACCGCAAGAAGTAACTGCTAAAAATCCCATTAGGATTAATACTGAAATTTTGGTTTTTGTATTCATTTTTAAGATAATTTATTATTTATTTTAATCGTTTGTGTTTAATGTTTTTAAAAAGAAATCGCCCGATTTTACGTCTGAAGCAAGCTGCTCTAAGGTAGTTTTAACAAGCATTTCTAAAAGCAGACCTCGTATTTTCTTAAACTCGTGATGAACGGGACAAGGGTGCGCTTCTGAACATTCTTTTAATCCGATTCCGCAACCGCTGTAAATTTTGTTTCCGTCAATCGCATCGACAATCTGAATCAATTTTATGGATTTGGATGCTTCTGGAGAAACTTCAAAACCACCTCCTACTCCTTTTGCCGAATGAATGATTCCGTTTTTGGTTAAAATCTGCATAATCTTGGCTGTAAATGGCTCTGGCGAATCAATTTCTTTCGCAACATCTTTTATTCCGACTCTAATTCCTTTAGAAGATTTGGTCGCAATAAATATTGAAGCTCTTATTCCGTATTCACACGCTTTTGAAAACATAGATCCTTTATTAATTCTATACAAAGATAAATAGGTTTTATATAAAAGACAAATTTATCTTTAATTAATTTTCACTACATCTAACATTATTTATAATGAAACTAATTAGTGTCAGCAAAAACACTTATTCAGCATTAGATTCTCATAAAAACCAATTTTAATTTTAACTTTGAGAGTATTTAATTTCAAATATTAAAATAATGCCTTTAAGCAATTCAAAAGATTTAAAACTGGCTGTTCTTATTGATGCTGACAACGTGCCCTACAGCAATGTAAAAGGCATGATGGAAGAAATTGCCAAACTGGGAACCCCAACTACGAAAAGGATTTATGCCGACTGGACAAAACCAAATGCCAATGGTTGGAAAGGCGTTTTATTGGAACATGCCATCACTCCTATTCAGCAATATAGTTATACGGTTGGAAAAAATTCGTCAGATTCGGCTTTGATTATCGATGCAATGGATTTGCTTTATTCTGGAAAATTAGACGGATTCTGTATTGTTTCTAGCGACAGCGATTTTACCAGACTTGCTGTAAGACTTCGCGAATCGGGCATGAAAGTGATTGGAATTGGAGAAAAGAAAACCCCAAATTCTTTTATCGTTGCCTGCGACCGATTTATTTATATTGAAGTTTTGGATGGAGCAACGCAAAAGAAAAAACCAAAAACAGTTGCTGCCGACACCAAAAAACCAATTGAAAAACCAGCTGAAAAAGCACTTCATAAAGTTGACAAACAAACTATTGAACTGATTGAAGCTACAATCGAAGATATTGAAGATGATGATGGATGGGCATTCTTGGGAGATGTCGGGAATTTGATTGTGAAGAAAAAACCCGAATTTGACCCTCGAAATTATGGTTATTCTAAACTGACTCCGATGCTTAAATCGTTAACTGATATTTTGGAAATTGACGAAAGAGAATCGGACAAAAAAGGAATCAAACACGTTTATGTACGTTTAAGATTCAACTAATTATTGCATTTATTACCTATTTAATTTTAAAAAACATGAGAAAAAAATTCTTCATATACGGATTCTTATTGTTTCTACTTGTTGCCACAATTTATTATTACACCGAGCGCGGATTTTTATTAGTTATAATTCTACCTATATTATTAGTAGTTGGAATTTATAATGCTATTCAACAAAAACACGCTATTCTACGTAACTTCCCTGTTTTGGGTTATTTCAGATATTTGTTTGAAATGATTGCTCCAGAAATCCAACAATATTTTATTGAAAGATCTACAGATGGAAAACCTTTTTCTAGAAACCAGCGTTCTTTAGTGTATCAAAGAGCTAAAAATATTGATTCTAGCACTCCATTCGGAACACAACTAAACTTAAATACAGAAAGTTACGAAGGAATCAAACATTCTATTTTTCCTGCAAAAGTAAACGAAGAATTGCCTCGCGTTTTAGTGGGAGGAAAAGATTGCAAACAACCTTATTCTGCTTCTTTATTTAATGTTTCGGCAATGAGTTTTGGTTCTCTTAGCGAAAATGCCGTTCGTGCGATTAACATTGGAGCCCAAAAAGGGAATTTCTACCAAAATACAGGAGAAGGTGGTCTGACAGAATATCATCTTGCTGGCGGCGGAGATATTACGTGGCAAATTGGAACGGGATATTTTGGATGCCGTGATGCAGAAGGGAATTTCAGTCCAGAAAACTTCAAAGAAAAAGCCAATCTTCCGAACGTAAAAATGATTGAGATTAAACTTTCTCAAGGTGCAAAACCTGGTCATGGAGGTGTTCTTCCGGCAAAGAAAAACACAGAACAGATTGCTAAAATTAGAGGTGTCGTACCGCATACTATGATTCTTTCTCCTCCTGGACATCATGCTTTTTCTGATGCAAAAGGATTAATCCATTTCATAAAACAATTACGCGATTTATCTAACGGAAAACCAATCGGATTTAAATTGTGTATTGGAAACACAGCTGAATTTGAAAATATCTGTCAGGAAATGATTAATGAGGATACTTATCCAGATTTCATTACCGTTGATGGTGCTGAAGGAGGAACTGGAGCTGCTCCGCTAGAATTTGCTGATGGTGTCGGAATGCCGTTTGAGCCAGCTTTAATTTTCGTTAATCAAACTTTGGTTCGTTTAGGCATTCGCGATAAAATGCGTATCATTGGAAGCGGAAAAATCATTTCTGGTTATTCTATCTTGCACGCAATTGCATTGGGTGCAGATATGTGCAACAGTGCGAGAGGATTTATGTTTTCTTTAGGTTGTATTCAGGCTTTACGCTGCCATAATAACGAATGTCCGACTGGAGTTGCTACACAAAACAAAATGCTGATGAAAGGATTGGTAGTTACAGATAAGTCTGAAAGAGTTTATCACTTCCATAAAAACACACTTCATGCTGCAAATGAACTTTTGGCAGCCGCAGGAAAAAGCAGTTTTGCTGATGTCGATATCAATATTTTTATGCGTGGTGACGAATTTGCCAATTTATCTGATCAATATTTCCCAGATAATTTGAAAAACGTTACTCAGTTTTCATAAAAAAAATCCTCTTCAGATGAAGAGGATTTTTTTTATCTATACTTTAATTCGATTATAATTTTGCCGTTTCTTTACCTGCGCTCGCCTCTCCTTCTAAAACTGCTAATTCTTCTTGATCAACTAATTCTTGGGCTAAAATAGCATTATTATAAGCTAAGAAATATACATCGAACTTTACTCCTTCAGCAATAAGAGAAGAAGAAATTTGATCTTTCTTGATCATCTCTTTCAATAAATCTGGAAAAGATTCTTTGTAGGCTAATTTGTTTGCATCGTTTTCTTCTAAATTGGTTTCAATCCTAATTTCGATTTTATTATCATTTAAAAAAGCTTTTGCCGACGTGCTTGTAATACCGCTTCCTTTTATAGAAACTGAATTGTTATAATTACTTACATGTTCCTGAATTTTCTGCTTGGTATTTTTGCAGCTTACTAAAAATAATGCAAAAGCTAAAGCAAATGCGATTTGGGTAATTTTTTTCATAATTTTTTGGTTTAATAGTTATTTTTTAACTCAAACATAATTAATTAACAACATAAAAACAACATTCAACTACAAAAAGCGCATAAGTAATTCTTTGAAAACAAACAGATTATCTTCTTAAAAAAGGAATATTTGTAAGAATAAAAACGTTTCTTCCAAACTTAATTTTAGCCTTAAACATAAAAAAGTCTCTTTAAACAAATTTTAAAGAGACTTTTAATATGTAAGAATTTAATCGTGTAATATTATAAAAATTTAATTGATTATTTTAAATACTGAAGCGATTCCTTTGTGAGCACTTCTTTATTTAAAACAGTATTATCATCAGCTAAATAATAAAGATGAAATTCTACTCCTTCTTCTATTAATTCTGTTGGAATCTCTCCTTTTTTAATCATAGATTGTCTCATTCTTGCAAATGCTACAGAAGTAGTCGCTTTATTGCCATCGTTTTGTTTTAAATTAGTTTCAAAACGCAATTCTATTTTATTGTCATTAATATAACCTCTTGCCGTTGTAAGCGTTACATTTTTAGATTTAAAGCTTGGCGCAATGGTTTTGTTGTACGTAACCACATATTCTTGAAGTTTTTGTTTGGTATTTTTACAGCTCGCAAGCATTAATACCATCATTATTGCAAAGGCAATTTGGCTTATTTTCTTTAGCATACTCTTTTATTTTAGTTTCTGAAGTCTTAAAAGTGCTTCAAGGTAGTAATAATCTGCGTAATTTATAGAACAATCGATCTCACTTCCTGCAGGTTTATGTCCTGTTGAATGCAATAAAAATGCTGAATTTACATCATGGCTTTGATAATGATCTGAAAGTGAAACAATCATCTTTTTGGCTTTTGTCAAATATTCAGCTTTTAAATTCTTGTCTTTCGTATAAGAACTTAATTCTAAAAGTGCAGAAGAAACAATCGCCGCCGCAGAAGCATCTCTTGGTTCATTCGGAATATTTGGAGCATTAAAATCCCAATACGGAACTAAATCTTCTGTCGTCAATTTATCCAAATAAACACGAGCTAATTTATGAGCAAAATCTAAAAATTTAGTATCTTTTGTCTCTCTATATGTCATTGTGAATCCATAAATAGCCCATGCCTGACCGCGCGCCCACATACTGTCATCACTATATCCTTGCGCCGTTCTTCCCTTTATCTTTTTTCCTGTTTCAAAATCGTAAATGATTACATGATACGAAGTATTATCTGGTCTAAAATGATTTGCCATTGTAGTTTCGGCATGTTTTACAGCAATATCGTATAGTTTTTTATTTCCTCCATTTTTTGAAGCCCAAAACAAAAGCTCCAAATTCATCATATTATCAATAATCGTATTGTGACCGCCCATTTTATTATGAGGCCAAGATTGGATTGTTCCTACTTTCGGATTAAAAAGTGTTGCAAGCGTATCTGCGGTTTTTAAAATGATTTCTTTGTATTCTGGATTTTTTGTTAAACGATATCCGTTTCCAAAACTATTGAAAACCTGAAATCCTAAATCGTGATCTCCTGCTTTGCTAACAGATAAAGGTGTTAAAAAACGACTGAATTTATCGGCTTCTTTTTCCCATTTTTTATCTTTCGTAGCTTCATACAAAAACCATAATTCTCCAGGCCAGAATCCGCTTGTCCAATCTTTGTAACCAACAAATTTCCATTCTTTGCTTCCGTTCGGAACTGTTCTTGGAGAAGTTCCGTCATTCGGAATTACTTGTAACGTTTTTGAAGCTTGTTCTGCGCAATATTCCAATTGCTTTTTAATATTAAACGAATTGTCTTTTTGAGAATAACTTTGATTTCCTAAAAGAAACAAAGCTGCAATCAGGGTAAAAAATTTTGCCTTCATGTGGTTATTTTGATAGATAGTTAATTGAACTGATAAATTTATAAAATAAACCAAATGTATTCGAATCTTTGTATTTTTGTTGGACTAAAAATGTACAATTGTTACAGCAAAAACCTATTTTGAACAAAGCAAGAATCTACTATTTCTTAGTTTTTCTCAGCATTATTTTCTTCGGAATACTTTCAAGGAAAATCCCTTTTATCCCTTTATGGATTGGCGATTTTCTTTACGCAGTAATGATTTACTTTTTAGTTAGAATCTTTTTTCCAGCAAAAAAGTTTGTCTTTATTATACTACTTTCTCTTTTTATTTGTTATTGTATTGAGTTTTTACAGCTTTATCAAGGCGAATGGATGGTTGAACTTAGGAAAACACTTTTCGGAAGATATGTTTTGGGTCAAGGATTTTTATGGTCTGACATTCTTGCTTACACATTCGGAATTACAATTGCCTTTATTACTGAAAAATCATTTTTAAAATAGTACAATCATGAATCTCGTTTTCGCATCAAACAACAAAAATAAAATCGCAGAAATTCAAAGTATGCTTCCTGAAAATATTAAAATTTTAAGTTTGGAAGATATTAATTGCTTGGAAGACATTCCAGAAACCGCTGATACAATTGAAGGAAACGCTATTTTAAAAGCCGATTATGTAACTCAAAAATACGGTTATGACTGTTTTGCTGACGATACAGGTTTAGAAGTAAATGCTTTAAACGGAGAACCTGGCGTTTATTCTGCACGATATGCAGGAGAACAAAAAAATGCAGATGACAACATGAACAAACTTTTAAATGCTTTAGAAAATAAAGAAGATCGAAGCGCTCAGTTTAAGACCGTCATCACTTTAAACCTTGAAGGAAAACAATATTTATTTACCGGAATTGCAAAAGGAGAAATTACACCTGTAAAAACAGGTACAAACGGATTTGGTTACGATCCTATTTTTAAACCTGAAAATTTCGATGAAACCTTTGCACAACTGCCGTTAGAAACCAAAAACACTATAGGCCACCGCGGAAAAGCGGTTAAGCAACTGATTGATTTTCTGAACGCCACAAAATAATTGTTTAAAATACAACAATTTAGAGCCTAAATTTTACATTTCACGACGTATTTTTTGGTTGATTTCGTCATTTCTATGAAAAAATAATTTTAATAAAACTGTAACTTTTTGATAATCAAATCTTAACAAATACATAATTCTTAAAATTGCATTAGTTTATCTGAATAATTAACAGTAATTTTGCACCCTATTTTAAAACACATATGAATAAATTTGAACAATTAGGATTGAATGAATCGTTACTGAAGGCGATTTTAGATCTAGGATTTGAAAATCCGTCAGAGGTACAGGAAAAGGCGATTCCCCTATTATTGGAAAAAGACACGGATATGGTTGCGTTGGCTCAAACAGGGACAGGGAAAACGGCAGCTTTCGGTTTTCCGCTAATTCAAAAAATTGATGCCGACAACAGAAATACACAAGCATTAGTTTTATCGCCAACACGCGAGTTATGTTTACAGATTACTAACGAACTTAAAAACTACTCAAAATACGAAAAAGGTATTAATGTGGTAGCAGTTTACGGAGGAGCTAGTATAACAGAGCAAGCAAGAGAAATAAAGAGAGGTGCACAAATTATTGTGGCAACTCCAGGAAGAATGCAAGACATGATTAACAGAGGTTTAGTAAACATTAAAAACATAGATTACTGTGTTCTTGATGAGGCTGACGAAATGTTAAACATGGGATTCTATGATGACATTGTATCTATTTTATCAGATACTCCAGACGAAAAAAGCACATGGTTGTTCTCTGCCACTATGCCACAAGAGGTTGCTAGAATTGCAAAACAATTCATGAGCGAACCATTAGAAATTACTGTAGGAGCTAAAAACTCTGGTTCATCTACAGTTTCTCACGAATTTTATTTAGTTAACGCTCGTGACCGTTACGAAGCTTTAAAACGTTTAGCTGATGCTAATCCAGACATTTTCTCTGTAGTTTTCTGTCGTACAAAAAGAGACACGCAAGCTATTGCTGAGAAGTTAATTGAAGATGGATATAGCGCCGCTGCGTTACACGGAGATTTATCTCAAGCACAACGTGATGGAGTTATGAAATCGTTCCGTGGAAGACAAATTCAGATGCTTGTTGCTACTGACGTTGCTGCACGTGGTATTGACGTTGATAACGTAACGCACGTTGTTAACTACCAATTACCTGACGAAATCGAAACGTACAACCACCGTTCTGGCCGTACAGGTAGAGCTGGAAAATTAGGTACTTCTATTGTAATCGTTACAAAAAGTGAGTTACGTAAAATTTCTTCTATCGAAAGAATCATCAAACAAAAATTCGAAGAAAAATCTATTCCTTCTGGAATCGAAATCTGCGAAATTCAGTTATTACACTTAGCTAACAAAATTAAAGATACTGAGGTTGATCACGAAATTGACAACTACTTACCAGCAATCAACAATGTTCTTGAAGATTTATCTAAAGAAGAATTGATTAAGAAAATGGTTTCAGTAGAATTTAACCGTTTCATCGCTTACTACAAAAAGAACAGAGATATTTCTGTTTCTGGTGGCGAAAGACGTGAAAGAGGTGATTCTGAACCAAGAGAATTCAGTAATAATGGAGCAGTTCGTTATTTCGTAAACATTGGTTCTAGAGACAACTTCGACTGGATGTCATTAAAAGATTACTTGAAAGAGACATTAGATTTAGGTCGTGATGATATCTTCAAAGTTGACGTAAAAGAAGGATTCTCTTTCTTTAATACTGACCCTCAATTTACTGACAAAGTAATGGATGTTTTAAACAACGTTCAATTAGAAGGTCGTCGTATTAATGTTGAGATTTCTAAAAATGATGGTGGAGGAAGACGTGATCACAACAACCGTGGTGGAGGAAGACGCGACTCTAACAGAAGAGAAGGAAATTTTGCTCCAAGACGCGAAGGCGGATTCAGAGGTGATAGAAATTCTTCAAGAGACGGAGGTTCACGCGATGGCGGATCTCGTGACGGAGGTTTCAGAAGCGACAGAAATTCATCTTCAAGAAGAGAAGGTGGTTTTAGAAGTTCTGCTCCAAGAAATGAAAATGGAGGTTCTGATAGAGCTCCAAGACGTTCTGAAAACTTCGGCGACAGCTCAAGACCAAGAAGACCAAGAAGAGATTAAATAATTTAATTTCCTGAAATACAAATCCCAAATTCCAAACATAATGGAATTTGGGATTTTTTTTACACTTAACTCTTTTTAGCAAAACTCTAAAAGCAATACTTTTTTGCTTTGTTAATTTTCTTATAATTAAATTCCAAGACTGCGAGATATTTAATCCCGATTTACTACTTTTAGAACTTTAAATCAGGATATGAAATATTTCGCAGTTTTCTTTTTTACACTTCTCGCCAACATTGGTTTTGCGCAAGATACGCAAGATGCACAACCAACGGTTCCACAAAGAGTTTCAGGTTATGTTATTAACGACAACAGCAAACAACCACTTGCTGGAGTAAATATCATTAACACCAATAAAGTACGTGGTGCAAAATCTGATGAAAAAGGTTATTTTGAAATTGACGTACAAGTCAACGATACGCTTCATTTCTCTATTCTTGGATTTCAATCTTTAAGAATCAGAGTTACAAATGACTGGATTAAAAATAAAATAACAAGAATTCAACTTACCGAAAAAGCAATTGCTTTGGAAGAAGTTGTTATTGCTCCTTTTTCTCTAACTGGATATCTTGAAATCGATTCTAAATTGATTCCAACAAAAGAAAACTATCGTTATAGCATTTCTGGACTTACGCAAGGTTACGAAGCTGGAGAATATGCTCCAAATGCTTTTGGAAAAGTCCTCGGTTCAATCTTTAACCCTGCCGATATGCTTTATAATTTCTTCGGAAAAAATGGTAAAGAGCTCAAGAAGTTGAAGGAAATGAAAAAAGACGATACTGTAAGAACGCTTTTAGAATCAAAATACGACCGCGAAACAGTTGCCGTTTTATTAGGAATCAGCAAGGATGAAATTCCTGAAATTATGCAACGCTGCAACTATTCAGATTCTTTCATCCAAACCGCAAATGATCTCCAGATTATGGATGCAATTAGCGCTTGTTACGAACAATATAAAGTTTTAAAACGAAATTAATTTTAAATAAAAAAATCCCCAATTTTTCAATTGGGGATTTTTTTTTATAGTCTCAGTTTTCGGTCACAGTTTTCAGTTAGCTGACTGAAAACTGCGACTGCGACTGAAAACTCTTTTTTATTTAACCGGAATATTAGAAAGAATCTCTAATACAAATTTCCAATATTTTTGTGCAGAAGAAATGCTTGCTCTTTCATCTGGAGAGTGAGCTCCGTGAATTGTTGGTCCAAAAGAAATCATATCCATATCTGGGTAATTTGTTCCTAAAATTCCACATTCTAAACCAGCGTGACAAGCTACAACTTTAGGTTGCTCGCCATTTTGTTTTTCGTAAATCTCTTTTAAAACTTCTAAAATTTCAGAATTTACGTTTGGAGTCCATCCTGGATAAGAACCAGAAAGTTCAACTTCACAACCAACTAATTCAAAAGCAGAACGTAAAGAATTAGCCAAATCAAATTTTGAAGATTCAACAGAAGAACGTGTTAAACATCCTACCAAGATTTCTCCATCTTTAATAACAACACGAGCAATATTATTTGAAGTCTCTACTAAATCAGCCATATCAGCGCTCATTTTGTAAACTCCATTCTGAGCCGCATAAATCGCTCTAATAATTCCTTCCTGAACTCCTAAATCCATCACTTTTTGAGGTAAATCACCTTTTACGATTTCAATAGATAAGTTTGGTTCTGTTGTTTTATATTCGGCTTTGATATCAGAAATAATTTCCTGCATATCATAAACATAAGCTTCATCAAACATTTGAGAAATAATCACTTTAGCAACACTTTCTCTCGGAATTGCATTTCTAAGGCTTCCTCCGTTAATTTCTACAATCTGCAAACCAAAGTTTTCAAACGCATCAAATAACAAACGGTTCATGATTTTATTAGCATTTCCTAAACCTTTATGAATATCCATTCCTGAATGCCCACCGTTTAAGCCTTTTACTGTGATTGTATAACCAACAGAACCTTCAGGAACTTCTTCTTCATGATATGTTCTAGTTGCTGTTACATCAATTCCTCCAGCACATCCAATATCAATTTCATCATCTTCTTCTGTATCCAAGTTCAATAAAATCTGACCTTGTAAAATACCTCCTTTTAAGTTTAAAGCACCTGTCATTCCTGTTTCTTCATCAACAGTAAACAAAGCTTCGATTGCAGGATGCGGAATATCTTTACTTTCTAGAATAGCCATAATAGTCGCCACTCCTAGCCCATTATCAGCCCCAAGTGTTGTGCCGCGCGCGCGAACCCAGTCACCATCAACATACATATCGATTCCTTGTGTGTCGAAATCAAAAACAGTATCTGCATTTTTTTGATGCACCATGTCTAAATGCCCTTGCATTACGATCGGTTTACGATTTTCCATTCCTGGAGTTGCCGGTTTTCTGATGATTACGTTTCTAATTTCATCTTCAAAAGTTTCTAAACCTAAGCTATTTCCAAAGTTTTTCATAAACTCAATTACACGCTCTTCTTTCTTAGATGGACGAGGAACTTCGTTTAAATCTGCGAATTTGTTCCAAAGTGCTTTTGGTTCCAGATTTCTTATTTCTTGACTCATTATATTTTGTTTGATGTTTAACAATTAAGAGTCCCAAAGTTACAAAGTTTCAAAGTCTTTTTCGCCACGAATTCCACGAATTAGCACTAATCTTATCGAAATTAAAATACATTTTCTCGAATATTTCTTTATCATACACCATTAGAAAGCTATTAATTAGCGAAAATTCTCAGAATTTCCAGCAAACTCTTTTTATCCGTTAATAATTGTATTTATATTTACTTATCTAAAAATTACGCTGTGAAATCAAAATACGTTTTACCTTTATTTCTCTTAGTTCAAATTATATTTTATAAAATCCTACCATTCTTCCCAGACTTTGTGGAGGGCTTTTACAGCAAAAATTTATTCGTTAGAATTTCTCTTTTTTCAAGAACAGTTTTAGGTAAAATTCCGTTTTCTGTTGGCGATATTATTTATGCCCTTTTATTAATTTCCATAATTAGTTGGTTTTGGAAAATTAGAAAAACTTGGAAAACTGATTGGAAAGATCATCTTCTTAAAATTTTGGGCAAAATCTCTGTTTTCTACTTTTTCTTCCATCTTCTTTGGGCTTTCAATTATTACCGAAAACCTCTTTTTGAGAAAATGGAAATCAAAAGAGAATACACAGATGCTGATCTTCTTGCTTTCACTAAAAGATTAATCGCAAAGACAAATGAAGTTCAGTTTCAAATCACCAAAAATGACAGCGCTAAAGTTGTTTTTCCGTATTCGCAAAAAGAATCATTTCAACTGATTTTAAATGGTTATGATAATTTAGCGAAAGAACATCCTTATTTTAAATACAAAACTTTAAGTGTAAAGAAATCATTGTTCAGCCTTCCGTTAACTTATATGGGCTTTGGCGGTTACTTGAACCCTTTTACCAACGAAGCTCAGCTTAATTACTTATTACCAATGTATAATTTCCCTCTGACGACATCTCACGAAATGGCGCATCAGATTGGTTTTGCTAGCGAAAGCGAATGTAATTTTATTGGCGTATTAGCTTCTGTTAAAAACGAAAACCTTTATTATCAATATTCAGGATATAGCTTTACTTTAAGTTATTGTTTAGGAATTTGGAAATATAAAGATGAAAAAATATTTAATGAATTGAAGAAAACCGTTCACGTTGGGATTTTAAAAAACTACCAAGAAAGCAATGATTTTTGGAAAAAATATGACACTTTTATAGATGAGGGTTTTCACTTTCTTTGGGATAATTTCTTAAAAACGAATAACCAGAAAGACGGAATGGAAAGTTATAGTAAGTTTATCGATTTGACGATTAATTATTATAAAACGAGAAAATTATAATTCAACTGTAACAAAAATGATTTCATAACTACTAATACTGTATGAGCGAAAATCTAGAACAGTCATTTGTTGCGCAGCTGCAGGCAAATCAGAATATAATCCACAAGATTTGTAGATTATATACTGCTGGCGAAGACGCTCATAAAGATCTGTTTCAAGAAATTACTATCCAGCTTTGGAAGGCTTATCCCAAATTTAGAGGCGACAGTAAATTTTCGACTTGGACCTATCGTGTTGCTTTAAATACAGCAATTACCTTATACCGAAAAACCAAAAGAACTATATCGACCGTAGATTATGAAAATCATCAGCATTTTGTAAAAGATGTTGACTACAATTATGAAGAAGAAGAACAGATTAAACTGATGTATAAAGCAGTTTATCAATTAAATGACATCGAAAAGGCATTAGTTTTTATGTATTTAGAAGACAAAGATTATCAAGAAATAGCTGAGACTTTAGGAATCAGCGAAGTGAATGCGCGCGTGAAAATGAACAGAATCAAAGGGAAACTTAAAAAAATACTAAATCCTTAAAAATTATTATGAAAGAACTGGATTTACTAAAAAAAGACTGGCAAAAGAACTCTGATTCTTTTCAACAAATTTCTGAAAATGAAATCTATAAGATGATCCATAGAAAGTCATCTTCTATTGTAAAATGGATTTTAATTATCAGTATTTTGGAGATTTCCTTTTGGACTTTTTCGAACTTGTTTATCAATACAGATGATGTGTTGCGAAAAATGAATCATCCTGAAATAGTAGCAGCTTTAGAGTTTCTTACCTATTTCAATTACGTTGTAGTATTGATTTTTGTTTACATTTTCTACAAAAACTACAGAACAATTTCGACCACAATAGCCACAAAATCATTGATGGGCGCTATTTTGAAAACTCGCAAAACTGTTCAGTATTATGTTTGGTATAATCTAGGAATGATCGTCATTACAGCAATTCTAAGTTTCTTTATTGCTTTCGTTTACAATCCTGATATGGAATTTCTTAGAGAAAAATTAGCCATTAATGGAAAGGCCATGTTTGTTACGATCGGAATACTGTTCCTAGTAATTTTAGGTTTCTTCGGATTGTTCTGGTGTTTCTACAGAATTATCTACGGAACGCTTTTACGCAGATTATATGCTAATTATAAAGAGTTGAAGAAGATAGATTTTTGATCAAAGGGACAAAGGTTCAGAGGCGCAAAGGGACAAAGGTTTTTCAACTTAGAACCCGAAACTTGAAACATAGGTGAGACTTCAACTTCGCTCAGCCAAACAAAGCAAGCAAACTTGAAACCTGAAACTAAAACAAGAAAAAAATTGATTTTTAAATCTTAATATTCATTTTCTGAATCCTTGTAACTCCATCTTCTCATTTCGTTAAGTTCTTCTTGCGCTTTTATTTCTTCAGCAGGAATAACTTTTAAAAATGAAGGGTGTTGTTCGATTGCGTATTCTACTTTTTCTACGATTTCATCGATGGTATCATTTTCATAATCAATATCAAGAGGTTCTTTGATAATGAAAGATTGCAGGATTCCTTTTTTCTTCATTCGAAGTCCTTTTTTGTCAAAAGAACGACGGAATCCATCAATTACAATAGGAATAACGATTGGTTTATGTTGTTTGATAATATGAGCAGTTCCTTTACGAACGGGTTTAAACGATTTTGTTGTTCCTTGCGGAAAAGTAATTACCCATCCATCTTCAAGTGCTATTCTGATATTTTCAGTATCGTTTGGATTTACATCGCGTTTTTCTGTCACATCAACACCTTTAGCCCTCCAAGTTCTTTCTACAGTAATCGCACCAACATAAGCTAAAATTCTTGGCAATAATCCAGCTTGCATGGTTTCTTTGGCAGCCACATAATAAATATTCATTTTAGGTTGCCACAAATAGCCAATATTCTTAATCGTGTCTTGACGTCCTGATAAACTTGCATTAAAGACATGAAACATCGCCACAACGTCTGCAAAATAAGTCTGGTGATTGGAAATAAATAAAACATTAGTGTCTGGAAGTGTCTTAATAATTTCAGACCCTTCAATCTGCAATTCATTAAAACCTCTATATCTCTTATGAGTCATCGCACCAAGAACTCGGATCAACCATTTCTTGATGAATAATATATGCCCAAAAGGATTTCGTTTAAACAATCCCATAACTAATTTATCTTATTTTTTTGTTAGGTCGCAAACATACAAAAATTATTCTTTTAGCAACACTATAAAACAATTTCTCCAATTAATAGTTATCCAAATGAATATCAAATCATTAAATAATGTTTACGAAATCTCTTTTGCAATAGCGGTATTCAAAACATCACGCAATTCACTCAAAATCATTGCTGTGGCCCCCCAAACAATATGATTTTGAATATTAAAGGCAGGAACCAAAATATTTGCTCCATAAGAAGTTGATAATCTGGCCTCAACAACTATATCATCATTTAGAAAAACAGATAATGGCAACTCAATAATTCCAGCAACTTCTCGTATATCGGGATAAAAAGAAAGTTCTTCTGTGGCAATTCCTAAAAATGGATGCACCAAAAAGTTACTTGGCGGAATGTACATTGGAGAAAAATGTTTAATTATTTCTATTTTATCTCTCGTAATTCCGACCTCTTCTTGGGTTTCTCTAAGTGCTGTAGTTTCAAAATTTAAATCTTCCTTCTCATATTTTCCTCCAGGAAATGCTATCTGAGCCGAATGAACTCCATCATAGGCATTTCTAACAATCAAAACCAAATGTGTTTTTTCCTGTTTCGGATAAAACAGCATCATTACCCCCGCCATTCTGGCGTTTAACGCATCAATATCAAGATTTTTTAATCCCTCTATACGCTCTTTTGGAGCCATTTTTAAGTGTGATGTTACAGCTGGCAGCTCTACAGGAATTATATTGGGAACATATTTCAAAAAGTCTTGAAAATTCATAATCAAAGCTTATTTTTGTACTTTCAAATAAAACATAAATATACTTCAGAAAACGCAGTACCGCAAGTTTTCTAATCTTAAAGCCTAAAAAAATGTACAGCAGAGAAGAATCACAAAGAATAAAAAGAGAATTTTGGGTGGCTTTCGCCGAAAAATATCCTCGTAAATGGGTACTTTATGACACAAAGATTAAAGACTTTTCTTTTAAGTTTTATGTTGACAATAAAAAGGCTCAGGTTTTAATTGATATCGAACACAGAAGCGATGAAAAACGTTATGCCTACTTCGAAAAGTTGGAAGCTTTAAAAAATATTCTAGAAGAAGAATTTATTAAAGATCTGGTTTTTGAGAAAAATCACACCCTAGAAAGTGGTAAAAATATCAGCAGAATTTGGGTTGAAAAATTAGGCGTTGGCTTTAGCAACCGAAATACTTGGGATATTATTTTTGATTTTTTCAACAAAAATATGCACGCACTAGAAATGTTCTATTTAGAATATGACGAGTTTATTAAAAATGTGGAAAATTGAGTTTCTAAGAAACTGAGATACTAAGCTTCAAAGTTTTGAGTTTATATAGCAAACCCGACAGGTTTTAAAAATCTGTCGGGTTTATTATTTAGTTTAAGTTCTAAAAAACTTAGAATCTCAATATCTTAGAAACTTAGCATCTTAACTACACAGTAATAATATTATACACTATAATACGATCGTCGTAATTGATATAAAGCTGTTTTCTGTAGTCTTGTTTTTTTCGGGTAATAATTGACAGTTTGCATTCTTTTCCGTCGTTGTCTTTACACATAAAAGAATACACGATATCAGTATCATTCTCTTCTCTTTCAATATAATCTGTAATATTAAAAAGTTGAATTTCTTGAGAGTAAACCACAATTCTATGTTTATTGGTATCTAAAACAACTGAAAGATTAACTAAATCAAGATTGGACCATTCTCCCCATTTTCCTCTTTCGTTTTTTTCTAGAACACTAAAACCCGAAGTTTTAAAATGATATGATTGACTTTGAACTTGTTGAAATCCAAATCCTAAAAAAAGTAATAGTATATATGTGCGTATAGAATTCATAAATTATTTCTTGCAGTCAATTTAAAGCTCAAATGTAGTCTTTTCTTTGGATGCGACTTTAAATTCGGCTATCATTTGTTGAACAATTTCCTCAACTGGTAAAATTTCATGAATCAGACCTGCAACTTGACCGATCTCCAATTCTCCTTCATCCAAATCTCCTTCAAACATACCTTTTTTGGCTCTTGCTCTTCCTAAAAGTTGAACCAATTCTTCCTTAGAAGGGCATTTTTGATACAACTCCTGAACATCTTGATAGAATTTATTTTTCACCAATCTAACAGGCGCTAATTCTTTCAATGTCAATTGCGTACCTCCTTCTAAAGTATTAACTATCGTATCTTTAAAATTATTGTGTGCCGAAGATTCAAAAGATGCTGCAAAACGGCTTCCAACCTGAACACCATCTGCTCCTAAAATCATAGCCGCAAGCATTCCTCTTCCTGTTGCAATTCCGCCAGCCGCTATTAAAGGAATTTGTATTTTTTCTTTCACCATCGGAATCAAAGTCAAAGTTGTAGTTTCTTCGCGCCCGTTGTGTCCACCCGCTTCAAAACCTTCCGCTACGACAGCATCAACTCCAGCGTCTTGCGCTTTTAAAGCAAAAACACTACTGCTCACCACATGCACAACTGTAATACCTTTTTCTTTCAGAAAAGATGTCCAAGTTTTCGGGTTTCCTGCCGAAGTAAAAACAATTTTCACTCCTTCATCAACCACAATATTCATGATTTCCTCAATGTTCGGATACAACATCGGAATATTGACACCAAAAGGTTTATCAGTTGCTTTTTTACATTTCTGAATGTGTTCTCTTAAAACTTCTGGATACATCGAACCTGCGCCAATAAGTCCTAAACCTCCAGCATTACTTACTGCCGAAGCCAATTTGTAACCGCTGTTCCAGATCATTCCGCCTTGAATGATTGGATATTTTATATTGAAGAGTTGGGTGATTTTATTCATTAAAATTATTGCTTGATTATTTTTCCTGTTTTATGCAGATTATCAGCATCAAAACTATAAATATACAGTCCGCTTTGAAGCGATTGCAAGGAAAGAACTGGATTTAAATTATTGATTTTTTCTTCGATTAATTTTTGGCCTAAAATAGAGTAAATCGTTACCGAAGCTGTGTTATTTTCATTTAAATAAGAAAACCAAACTTCATTCTTAGCAGGATTTGGATACACCGCAAATGATGCTTCTGCGATAAAACTGTCGACACTTAATGCATTACCAAAATTCGGAATTCCATACCCATAATTATTATCTGGAGTAGCATATCGATCGGCTGAAACCAAAATCATTTGTCTAATTTCTTTATTTGTTTTTGATGGAAAAGCTTGCCATAATGAAGCCGCCATTCCCGCCATAATCGGACAAGAAAATGAAGTTCCGCTTGCTGTACCAATATTTCCATTTGCATCAGAAACTACAGCCGACGCTCCTTGTGCCATCACATCTGGTTTTATTCTGCCATCATAAGTCGGTCCTATTGAACTGGAAGCCGCTTTGTTTTTAGACGCAGTAACAGAACCAATGGTTAAAACAGAAACCGCATCTGCTGGAGCACCAACGTGCTTTTCAGGTTGAGTTCCTTCATTTCCAGCAGAAGCCAAAACTAATATTCCTTTACTAAAAGCGATTTCAGCGCCACGCGAAATAAAATTGGTAATTCCGTTCATATCGCTGTAAGTATGATTGTACCTAACTTCATCGCGATCAAGGAAATACCCGAGCGAAGTCGTGATAATATCGACTCCTAAGACATCCGCTTTCTCTGCCGCTTCGACCCAAAGTGATTCTTCAAGAGGATTCTCATAAGCAACAATTTCAGTTATAAAAAGATAATAGGAAGCATTTGGAGCCGTTCCTATCAAAGCATTTTCTTTGTAGCCCCCCATTGTAGAAAGCACTTTCGTTCCATGGTCTCCTCCAGCATAGAAATTAGCATTTCGAGTGGTGTAATCGTATCCTCCTAAAATTTTATTATTGTTTCTAAGATTTTCAAACGGTTGAGCAGTATTGACACCCGGAAATCCAGCATCTAAAACAGCAATAACTTTACCTTCTCCAGTATAATTCTGCTGATGTAAAACCTGTCCGTTCAACATCTGAATTTGATTGGCAGAATTACCGTAAGCATAATCAACAGTGCTTTGTGATTGCTTTTTTGTATTACTGGTTACAGTTTCAGAAGCTTTTTTTCCCGTCGTATTTAAAGTTCTATCTGCAAATTCTACTTTCTGAACAAAAGCTAACGCTTTTAAAGCATTAATATTAGCCTGAGTTCCCTGAATATGAAGCGCATTCAGCCATTTCGACTGCGCTTTTACCGTGATTCCTGTACTTGCGGAAATTTGATTTATATAAGAAGTTTCTACAGGAGCATCTGTAATATCCAAAGCAATATTTTGGTTCGTTCTTCGGTCTAAAGCTCTTTGTGAAAGTTCGGTTAGCGGATTATCATAAAAAGACTGTGCATTAGGTTTTCCATTAAAATAAACCCATGCATCTTCTTGTGCAAATACCGTAAACGAAAGAAGTAATAAAAGAAAAGTAAAGTTATGTCTCATCAATTTATACCTTTTAGGGATTTCTCCCAAATAAAGTATAAAGCTAAGAAATTACTCCCGAACCAACTAATTCATTTTCTAAATACCAAGCAACAAATTGTCCTTCTGTAATAGCAGACTGTGGTTCTTCAAACTCCACATACATTCCGTCCTCAAATTGATGTAAAACAGCTTTTTGCAAAGGTTGACGGTAACGAATTCTCGCCATCACTTCCATTTTTTCACCCGTTTTTAACGTCATGTCTTCTCTAATCCAATGTACTTCAGATTTTCCGACAAAAAGTGCTTTTTTAAACAAACCTGGGTGTTGGCTAGACAAACCTGTATAAATTGTATTCGTTTCTACATCGGTAGCAATTACAAATAAAGGATCTGTCGTTCCTCCTACATTCAGACCTTTTCTTTGTCCAACTGTAAAATAATGAGCTCCTTGATGCTTTCCAACCACTTTTCCCATTGTTGGAAGATATTCTAACTTTTTAGATTCTAATTTTAATCGCTCTTCCAAAGAAAGTTCATCTGATTTTTCAGCAACATAAATCGAATCGTTTTTATCCACTTGAACAATTTTACCTTCTTTTGGCTGTAATTTTTGCTGTAAAAATTCTGGAAGACGAACTTTACCAATAAAACATAAACCCTGAGAATCTTTCTTTTCTGCAGTAACCAATTCCATTTCAGCTGCGATTTCACGAACTTCTGGCTTCGTTAAAGCTCCAATTGGAAACAATGCTTTAGACAATTGCTCTTGCGACAATTGACATAAGAAATAAGACTGATCTTTATTATTGTCAACTCCAGCAACTAATTGGTAAACACGTTTTCCGTCAACTTCAATTTCGCTTTTTTGACAATAATGTCCTGTTGCAACGTAATCTGCTCCAAGACTTAAAGCAATTTTCATAAACACATCAAATTTGATTTCGCGATTACAAAGCACGTCAGGATTTGGAGTTCGTCCTTTTTCGTATTCGTTGAACATGTAATCAACGATTTTTTCTTTGTATTCTTCGCTTAAATCAACAGTTTGAAACGGTATTCCTAGTTTTTCAGCAACAAGCAAAGCATCGTTACTATCTTCAAGCCAAGGACATTCGTTAGAAATAGTAACCGAATCATCGTGCCAATTTTTCATAAAAAGGCCAATTACTTCGTACCCCTGCTGCTGCAATAAATAAGCCGCAACACTAGAATCTACTCCACCTGAAAGTCCAACAACTACTCGTTTCATTTTGAAATGTTTAATTTTTTAAGGTTGCAAAGGTACGCCAAATAATAGAAAATTTCACAAAGGTTTGCATTACTTTAAGTAATCCCACGGTAGATAAAACTTATCACATTTTTAAGTACATTTAATCACACATTTTTACAACATGAAAAAATACATTTACAGCTTGTTTTTCCTATTCGTGTTAACTTCGCTTAGTGCGCAGCGATTTACTGCGTCTTTGCCAAATTATGAAGCTTATAAAGCATTTAGAGGAAAACCTTTGTCTGATAAATTTTCTAATATTGAATCGGTAAAAGTGATTTACGATCTTCGAAAACAGAAAATGTATTATTTCAACAGCGGTGTAATTTTGCTTCATTACGATTTCGTGGTCAATTATTTGGGTTATGGCCATGATCTAGAAATATTCAATAATGAAAATTATAGCGATACCGAAAAAAATCGAGATTTTCTTCTTGGAAATTTAAATCACATTAAAGGAACCGATAAATGGATTTTTGAACTCGCTGCGTCCGACCATATGCCAATTTCATTAATTGAGCGATTCTTCAATTTGGTTAAAAAATCTACATTCATTGGCGAAAAACTGAAATTTTATCTGAACAATCCTCAAATGATGGAATGGTTTCAGCGCGAGGAATTCAAAATTCCTTGTGTAAAATCGGATTATATTTTTGGCGAATTGAAATATCAAGAAGTTGTCCATGGTAGTAATATTGGAATTCTAAAAAAATATAAAATCAAAGAATTAGAAACCATAAAACCTAGTTCTGACGAAATTATTATTTTGGATGACACACCAGATATTCTTCCAAATGTTCGAGGAATTATTGTGAATGAACTTCAAACTCCTTTAAGTCATTTGGTGCTTTTAGGAAAAAATAGAAAGATTCCGATTATGGCTTACACTGATATTGAAAAAGATAACAATATCAAGAGATTACTTTCTAAAAAAGTCGAATTAAAAATCGAAGTCGATACATTTTTCATTAAAGAAACAACTAAAAAAATCCCAGTGAAATCGGCTGGAAAAAAGAAAAAACTAACGATTGATAATTCTGTAACTCAATTAGTCAGTTTATCTGCAATTCCTAAAAAGGGAGTGAATTATATTGGTTCAAAAGCGCAAAATATGGCTTATCTGATTGCCATTTCAAAAGAAACTCCGTTTAGAACTCCAGAAGATGCGCATGCGATTCCGTTTTATTTTTATATTCAACATATTCAGAAAACTTCTATTTCTCCACTAATTGCAGAACTTTTAGCATATCCGCATAAAGATTCAACGGTTTGGATTAATAAACAATTGAAAAAAATTAGAGATGCCATTAAAAAAGAAAACGTTGATCCTACTTTAATAGCCAAACTTAACGAAACTTTTAAAAATGCAAAATTCAAAAACTTCAGATTTCGCTCGTCAACGAATGCAGAAGATTTGGATGATTTTAATGGCGCTGGATTATACGATTCTAAAACTGGAATTTTAGGCGACAGCATCAAGACTTTTGAAAAAGCCATAAAACAAGTTTGGGCAAGTGTTTGGAATGAAGCTTCGTATAATGAAAGAGAGCTTTTTGGAATTGATCAGCAAAATATCGCAATGGGAGTTTTGGTCCATCGTTCTTTTCCTGACGAATTGGCAAATGGCGTAATCATCACTAAAAATATATTTAGAGCGAATTTTCCAGGCATTACAGTCAATGTTCAAAAAGGCGAAAACTCAGTTGTAAAACCAGAAAAAGGAGAAATCTGCGAACAGTTTGTGGCGTATCATTTCAATGACGGAAAAGATGAAACCGATTTTGATATTGATTATACTTCCAATTCAAATTTGAACGATAATGAACCACTTTTGACTCGAAAAGAAATGAGTAATCTTTATGATGTCAGCAAAAAAATTGAAAGCAAAATGTATCGTTACTGGCGTAAAAACCAATTTCATCCTGTAGATATTGAATTTAAAATTGTGGGCGAAAAAAGAGATTTATACATCAAACAAGTTCGCCCGTTCAACGATTAATAGAAAACTAATAAATCTATTTCGTTGCTCGCAGTATTAATTAAGACAATTCTAAAATCAAAATCTTCAATTTTAATTTTCTCTTGAATTGATTTTCGAATTGCTTCTGAATTTAAAGAAAAATTATCGTCAAGCGGAATTTTCAAATCAACAGAATTGAGATATTTTGAAGCCTTTTTATTGACTATAATTGACGCTGCAATATAAAATCCGATGATAATAATTTGAAAAAACAACAGCAATTCAATTTTCTCAAACGGATACATAATATCTAGAATTGACAAAGTAATCGTCGCAAAAAGAAAGATTATAGCATTTACCGTAAAAGATTGTGTTCTAAATCGAAGTATCGAAAAAATTGCAAAAAGTCCAAAACCAATTCCGACTCCGATTTCTATTTTCGTAAAAAGATAACAAAGAGAAAAAGTGCAAAGTCCGACAATAACCATCAATGGATTTATGGTAGCGTTGTCTTTTCTGTTCGAGAAAAAATACAAAACCAAAATCGAGAAAAACAACAATAAAAATCGTCCTAAAAGCTCTTTTAAATCCATTAGTTAGCATAATTGGTTAATCAAATGTAAACAATTTATGCTTAAACCATTTATTTTTTTAACGGATGAATTCTGAACTTTTTAAACTACTGTTTTTTTGTCGATCCTACTTTTTCAGATGCTTTATTCGTGTTTTTAGGATCACTCATATTTACTTCTTTCACCAGTTTTCCTTTTTGATAAAATTGCCAGATTCCTGCTTTTTTACCATTTACAAACTTCCCTTTAGAAGCAACCGATTTATCTGAATCATAAAAAACAGCTGCGCCATTGTATTCATTATTCGCAAAAATTGATTCTTCCAAAAGAGTTCCGTCTTGTCCTATTTTTTTGTATGGTCCTTCTTTTAAACCATTTTTATACATCATCTCTTCTGCAATTTGCGCATTAGGATAATAAATAGTTTTCAAACCTTCCAATTTTCCGTTTTTATAATTCTCAACCGACATTAAAACTTTAGAGGCTTTATGATAATATTTCCATTCACCATCACGAGATTTTCCAATCTCTTTTCCTTCGCTTACTTTGTTTTTATTCTGATCAAAAAAAATGGTGTATGAACTTCCATCATTTGCGCTAAAATCTCTCGTAGCCATAACGTCTCCTTTCTTTGTATCATCAAAAAATTTAAAAACGCCTGTTTCTTTTCCATGATCAAAAGTTCCTTCATAGCGAGGACGTTTAGATTCAGCATAAGTTCCTTTCCAAAGTCCGTCTTTTTTTCCTGCTGCGTCCACTTTATTAATATCTGATTGCGCATTCGAAACTAATGTTGTTAGGAATATTAATCCAAATATGATTTTTTTTGAGATCATGGTAAATTCTATTTTTTAAGCTTAACGAAAATCTTAATTATAAATTATGGCGGTATAAAAAAATCCCGATTAAATCGAGATTTTTTTATTGAAAATTATTTTTTCTTTTTATTCTGAGCTTTTGCTGCTTCTTGCTGTTCCATCACATCTTGAAGGCGCTGCTGGAACTTACTTGGCTTTTTAGGCTCTTTTAATTTGTTTTCTTGAATCTGAGCGTGAATTTTGTCACTATCAACAATATAATTCTTAATAACAAACATAATTCCGATTGTAATTAAGTTTGAAATAAAGTTGTACAAACTCAATCCTGCACCATAACTGTTGAAGAAAATTAACATCATTAATGGCGAAACATAAATCATGATTTTCATCATTTTTGCCATATCTGGCATTCCTTCTTGCTGAGGCGCAGCCATTTGCTGATCTCCAGAAGTCATTTTCATGTAGAAGAAAATCGCAATTGCAGCCAAAATTGGAAACAAACTGATATGATCTCCATACATTGGAATGTTGAATGGTAATTTTACAACTGAGTCAAAAGAAGATAAATCGTCTGCCCAAAGGAAGCTTTTTTGTCTTAATTCGAATGCCGCAGGGAAAAACTGGAACGATGCATACATGAAAGGCAACTGAATCAATGCTGGAATACATCCTGCCATTGGGTTTACACCTGCTTTGTTGTAAAGCTTCATTGTTTCCTGTTGTTTCTTCATTGGGTCTTTTTTGAATTTCTCTCCCAACTCTGCAATATCAGGTCTTAAAACTTTCATTTTTGCCTGAGACAAGAATGATTTATATGTAATTGGCGACATAGCCAATTTGATAATAATTGTAAAGATGATAATCGCGATTCCTAATGACAATCCAACATTAGAACTTAAAAATCCGAATAAAGGAATGAAAATCCATTTGTTGATCCATCCGAAGATTCCCCAACCTAATGGAATAATCTTCTCGAAGTTTTTATCGTAAGCTTTTAATGTTTTGTAATCAGCAGGACCCATATACAAATTCATTTTGTAATCGATCTCTCCATTTGAAAATGCTAAAGGCAAATTAGCTCTAAACTGTTTTGTAAAAACAGTATCGATTTTTTCGTCTTTAACTAAATCGTCAGATTGTAATTTTGAAGTTTCAAAAGGCTTATCTGTAGACAAAATAGTCGTAAAGAAATGCTGTTTGAATGCTACAAAACTAACTTTTGCAGGAGTTTCTTCTTTTCCTTGTCCATGAGAACTTACGTTATTGTATTTTGATTCTTCGTATTTGTAATCAATCTGTGCATAACGATTTTCATAAGAAACGCTTTTTTCGTTTCTGTATGTTTTTAAATCCCATTGCAAATCAACTGGTTTCGTAGAATTCAAAACTCTGTTTAACCCTTGAGAACGAATATCAAAACCAACTAAATAATCGTTTGGTTTAAGAATGTATTTGTATTCTAAAAATTCGTTAGCTCCAGCTTTCAAACGCATAGATAAAACTTGGTCTGCACCAATTTTCTCTAATGTTGGTTCGAAATACAGATCTTTAGAATTTAATGTTCTATTATCTGTAGTAAGAAGCTGTAAATTTAAATTTGAGTTGTTGTTTTTGATTAACTCAACTAATTGACCAGAACCTTTTTTTAATCTTTCGAATTCTTTTAAAGTAGCTTCAACAATATAACCACCTTTATTAGCAATTTTTAATCTTAACTTTTCGTTTTCGATTGTAGTAAAAGCTTCTTTTGCAGAAGGAAGTGTTGCAGAATAAGAAAATCCTCCTAAAGTTTTTTGCAATTGAGCCAATTGAACTGTATCTCCAGGAGTTACAGCCGCAGCTGGTAATGATGCAGTTTTAGCTTTATCTGCTTTTGCTTGTGCTTCTTGTTTAGCAACTAATTCTTTCTTGGCTTTTTCAGCAGCGATTTCTTTTTCAGAAGGCTGATTTTGGTACATAATCCAAATCAAAATTCCGAATATCAATACAAAACCGATGATCGAATTAAGGTCAAATTTTTTTTCTTCCATTATTATTAAAAAAATTATTCGTTTGAGGTTATTAGTTGTTAGTTTAATTTAAAAGTTACAACCTCTTAGAATATAATTATTATTTTTTATGCGCATTTACAGCGGCTGCCACAAAGTTTACAAAAATAGGGTGCGGATTTGCAACTGTACTCTTGTATTCTGGGTGGTATTGTACACCAATGAAGAATGGGTGGTTTTCAAGCTCTACGATTTCTACTAAACCTGTATCAGGATTAACTCCAGAAGCTTTTAAACCAGCTTTTTGCAATTCATCAGCATATTTATTATTGTACTCATAACGGTGGCGGTGACGCTCCGAAATAGTTTTTTCTCCGTAAATTCTGTACGCTAAAGTGTCTGGTTTAATATCACATTTCCAAGCACCTAAACGCATTGTTCCTCCTTTGTCTGTTACGTTTTTCTGCTCTTCCATTAAACTCACAACTGGATGAGACGTTTTATCGTTCATCTCTGTTGAGTTCGCTTCAGCGTAACCTAAAATATTTCTAGAATATTCAATAACAGACATTTGCATTCCTAAACAAATTCCGAAGAAAGGAATGTTGTTTTCACGCACAAAACGAACTGCTTCGATTTTTCCTTCAATACCTCTTTCTCCAAAACCTGGAGCAACTAAAACTCCGTCAAGAGTCCCTAATTTCTCTTCAACATTCTCAGCATTAATGTGCTCTGAGTGAATAGAAATTACGTTTACTTTAGTTTCATTTGCAGCTCCTGCATGAATGAACGCCTCTAAAATAGATTTGTAACAATCCTGCATTTCTACATATTTTCCAACCAAACCAATATTTACAGTTTGCTTTGGATTTTTTAATCTTTTTAAGAAAGTATTCCAGTTTTTAAGATCTGGAGATGCTTTTTTAGGAAGATCTAATTTCTTTAAAGCCACAACATCTAATCCTTCTTCAAGCATTAAATTTGGAACTTCATATATTGTAGAAGCATCAATTGACTGAATAACCGCTTCTTTTTTCACATTACAGAATAAAGCTAATTTTTGGCGTAATTCCTGAGACAATTCGTGCTCAGTTCTACAAACCAAAATATCTGCTTTAATACCGCTCTCCATTAACGTTTTAACAGAGTGCTGTGTTGGTTTTGTTTTTAATTCACCTGCAGCAGCCAAATATGGAACTAAAGTTAAATGAATAACAATTCCGTTATTTTCACCTAATTCCCAAACCAATTGACGAACAGATTCTATATAAGGTAGAGATTCGATATCACCAACCGTACCACCAATTTCAGTAATTACAATATCATAATCGCCAGATTTTCCTAGCAATTGCATTCTGTCTTTGATTTCGTTTGTGATATGAGGAACAACTTGAACCGTTTTTCCTAAAAATTCTCCTCTTCTTTCTTTTTCAATAACCGAAAGATAAACTCTTCCTGTTGTAACGTTATTAGCCTGAGAAGTAGGAACGTTTAAGAAACGCTCGTAGTGTCCTAAGTCTAAGTCAGTTTCAGCTCCATCATCTGTCACATAACATTCTCCGTGCTCATACGGGTTTAGTGTCCCCGGATCTACGTTAATGTATGGATCAAATTTCTGAATAGTCGTGCGGTATCCTCTTCCTTGTAACAATTTTGCCAAAGATGCCGCGATAATTCCTTTTCCTAATGAAGAGGTCACACCTCCTGTAACAAAAATATATTTTGTTTGATTCATTCTGTTGTTGTTTGTAAGTAGTTGTGTAAAAAACTTGGCAAAAGTACAAATTTAATTAGACAATTTATCAATTCGAGAATGAGATAATTTTTAAATCTTAAAATGAAACGATTACATCTTTATTATTAACAATTTTAACTTTTTAGCTCCTATTTTATTAAACAATCAACAAATTTAGTCTCAAATTTTTATCATGCTAAAAACAACATTCAGAATAGGATTGAAAGTTTTTCTGTTTGAATACGTTTTTACTGATTTTTTTGACTTACAACTATGGCTTTGATTTTTCGGTTAGAGTATCCTGAATTGTTTTTGCATTTTTATTTACAGAATCACGATGGCGTTTTATGTCTTGCTGAATAGCTTCTACCTGACTTTGAGACACCTTATTTCTAACATAGTCAGTTTTAGCAGCAAAATAAATAGACGCGTAAATCATCGGGGGGATAACAATTATTCCGATTCCTAATCCTAATCCAATTTTTGCAAGTCCAGTTGGAGCGTTTGCCTTTTTTGCTCGCGACAAACCAATTGCTCCAAAAATTATCACCAAAATCGCTAAGAAAAATGAAATTACAATAAGATACGGAATAAAAATAAGGACGATTGCCAATACAGCCAGAAACAGCGCCAATTTACTTTCGCTTTCTCCTGTTTTTGAAGGCTGAAAATTATCTTTCATATGCTTTATATTTTATTGTAAAAATATAAAAACACTAAAAGGAAGTTAATATACTGAAACAAAGTTACTAACAATTAAAAATATTATTTTTTTATCTATACCCCTTTTGGATATTGCTTCTTAATATTTCGAATCAATTCTTCCAAACCGTTTAGTTTTAATTCATAAATAAGCTGCAATTGTTGCCCAAGCTCTCCTTTTGGAAAGCCTTTATTATGATACCAAACGACATAATATTCCGGAAGATCAATTAAATATTTCCCTTCATATTTCCCGAAAGGCATTTTGGTGTGTGCTAATTTTATGAGTTGTTTTTTGTCTTGATCCATAAGTTTTAAAAGAGGAAAGAAGCAAGAGGAAAGACTTATTCGCTTTTCCGCTTACTTCAATTATACGCAAAACTACCATTTATTTTTTCTTTTGCCAGAGATTAAAAAATAGTTTTCAGTCTCAGTCACAGTTTAAAGTTTCCGAGAATAAACAAGAAAACTCAACATCTCAGCAACTTAGAACCTAAACAAAAAAAAGAAGCAAGAAAAAGAACCGATTTTCGTTCCCTCTTCCTGCTTCAAAAATATATTTTAAGATTATAATTCACCAAAAAGCTAAAGATTTACACAAAGATTAGAAACCTTTGCATCTTTGTCCCTCAGCACCTTAGAACCTTCTTAGTAGTGCCATCTCACGAAAGCCTCCATTGCTGCATAAGTTGCCAAACCTAATTGGTGGTACAATTCAGCTGTTTCGCGGTTTCTGTCTTCAGCTCTCTGCCAAAACTCTCTTGCGTCTGTTCCTTGGAAAACAACTCCATCTTTTTGAGATTGGTGTTTGAAGATTCCGTGACGTTTTGCTAAAACTTGATCTGGACTCATCGGAACTGCCATTTCAACTTCGTCAATTCCCCATTCTTGCCAAGCTCCACGATACAACCATAACCAACAATCGTTCATGAATTCTTTTGGTTTTAAAACTTTTACTGCTTCAAAAATAGCATCTAAACAAACTTTGTGTGTTCCGTGTGGATCTGCTAAATCTCCAGCTGCATAAATTTGGTGCGGTTTAATTTTCTCAATTAAATCAACAGTCAACTGAATATCTTCTGGTCCGATTGGTTTTTTCTCGATTGTTCCTGTTTCGTAGAAAGGCAATTCCATAAAGTGAATTTGCTCATCTGGAAGACCAACGAAATAACTTGTCGCTCTCGCCTCTCCTTTTCTAATTAAACCTTTAATGTAACGAACTTCTGGAATATCTATTTCGCTATTCTTTTTATTCTGTAAAAACGCTTCTGCTTTTTTGTAAATATTATCTGCCTCTTCGCTTTTGATTCCGAATTTTTCGTTGTAATCAATTACGAATCTTGCAAAACGTAATGCTTCATCATCGGCAACTGCAATGTTTCCAGAAGTTTGGTAAGCAACGTGCACTTCATGACCTTGTTCTTGCAAACGCATGAAAGTTCCTCCCATACTAATAATATCGTCGTCTGGGTGCGGAGAAAAAATCAACACACGTTTTTTAGCAGGCTCTGCTCTTTCCGGACGGTTTGAATCGTCTGAATTTGGTTTTCCACCTGGCCAACCTGTAATTGTATTTTGTAATTTATTGAAAATATTAATATTGATATCGTAAGCTGGGCCTGAATCTGCCAACAAATCACTCATACCATTTTCGATATAATCTGCATCTGTAAGCATCAAAATTGGTTTTTTAAGATCTAATGCCAATCCTAAAACTGCTTTACGAGTTAATTTATCTGTCCAAACGATTTTCTCTACCAACCAAGGCTTATTGATTCTTGTTAGTTTTGAAGAAGCTTCTTTATCTAAAATAAAAACTGCATTGTTGTGCTCTTGCAAAAATGAAGCAGGAACTCTATTTGTAACTTCATCTTCAACAGATTTTTTTACAATATTTGCTTTTCCTTCTCCCCAAGCCAATAAGATTACTCTTTTTGCCTCCATGATTTTTTTTACTCCAAGCGTAATTGCAGTTCTTGGCGTATTATTTAAACCAAAGAAATCTTTACTTGCAGCAACTCTTGTAATGTGATCTAAAGCCACTAAACGTGTTTTAGAGTTTTGAAGCGAACCTGATTCGTTAAAACCAATATGTCCGTTACCTCCAATTCCAAGAATTTGAAGATCGATTCCGCCTAAAGCTTCGATTTTAGCTTCATATTCATGGCAGTAATCTGCAATTTGCTCTTTTGTCAAAAGTCCGTCTGGAACGTGAGCGTTTTCAGGTAAAATATCAACATGATCAAACAAAAGTTCTTTCATGAAACGAACATAACTGTTGATCGAATTTGGTTCCATTGGATAGTATTCATCCAAGTTAAAACTGATTACGTTTTTGAAACTCAAACCTTCTTCTTTATGCAAACGCACTAATTCAGCATATAATCCTTTTGGAGAAGAACCTGTTGCCAAACCAAGAATACATGGTTGCCCTGCTTTTTGTTTTTCTTTAATTAAAGTTGCAATTTCTTGCGCTACTTCTTTTGAAGCATCTGTTGAGTTTTCAAAAACAACTGTATTAATGTTTTCGAATCGTTTTTCGAAACCTGTTGCTTTGTCTATTTTACTTTTTAACATGATATATTAATTTTTATTTTTTGTTCAACTATTCCATTTCCTGTATTTATGCCCTTTTACAGCATAAAACAAAATCATTGCATAAGACGGCAATAACATTAAATACGCTAACTGATTTCCGCTTTTTGAAACCTCTTGCAGATTTTTTGCAATATTTGCAGAATTGATACTTTCAGTAATCATTCCGTAAAAAAGTGGAAAAACTGCTCCACCGATAATTCCCATAATCAAAATAGCGCTTCCGATTTTTGTATAACCTCCTAAATCCTGCAAAGCCATTGGCCAAATTGCCGGCCAGCATAATGCATTTGCTAATCCTAAAAGTGCTACTAAAAATATCACTAAAGGTATATTTGGAGTTCCTGGCAATGCGATCATTATTTTTGGCGAAATCAAAACAATTGCTAAAACCAGCACTAAACCAAGTATTCCAGATACTTTTAAAGCAGTCACTTGCGAAACATATTTAGGAATCAGTACTATTCCAAGAACGTATCCGATTACCATCGCTGACATCGTAAATGAAGTTAATTTAAGGTAGAAATTTCCTTCTTCGCCATAAACTCCAAGCTGTTTTCCGAAAGCTCCGATAGAATCTCCCGCCAAAACTTCGGCAGATAAATACAACATCAAAGTAATTACTCCTAAAACCAACTGTGGATATCTGAAAGCATTTTTAATTTGTTGAAAAACACTTAAATTCGATACATTTCCTTCTTCATCCAAATCAATTTCTGGTAAAGGAGAAAACTTCACAATCAAAGCTAAAACTGTAATAATCAACCCCATATAAAGATACGGTGTTTGCAATTGTAAAGCAAGAGAATTTAATGCGTTCGTTTTTGCAGCTTCATCCATTAAAGCAATTTTATCTGCTGTAAAGTCCTGCATATTAGAAAGAACCAGAACTGTAAGCACGATTGGCGCTACAAATCCAGCTAGTTTATTGGCAATTCCTAAAACACTGATTCTCGCTGCAGCACTTTCTCTTGGACCAATTACCACAACATACGGATTTGATGCTGTCTGCAAAACTGCCAAACCAGTTCCCATTATAAATAATGCCAATAAAAACAAGAGAAATGTACGACTTGAAGCCGCTGGATAAAACATAAAAGCTCCAGCAGCAATAATCAATAATCCTAGAGAAATTCCGTTTTTATACCCCACTTTTTCAATGATATAAGAAGAAGGAACTGCCATTACGAAATAAGCAATGTAAAAGGCGAAAGTCACAAAATAAGCTTGTGAAGAAGTAAGTTCGCAAGCTAATTCAAAAAACGGAATTAGCGGTCCGTTAAGCCAGGTTACGAATCCTAGAATAAAAAACAATAAGGTTAAAATTACCATCGGAACAATGGCACTTTTTTTCTCTACCTGTAATGTACTTTGAATGTTTGTCATAATTTTTGGTTGATTAGTTATAGATTTATTTAATTCAAAATCTAAATTAGAATCAACTCTCACATTATTGATTGCGTAATTTATGCAAATATCTGCATTTTTTTTGCAAAACAAAAGTACTACATTAAATTTCCTTATTTTCTAATTTAGATATGAAAGTTTTGTTAATTTTTGCTATTCCAGTTTAAATCAGGGTAATATTTTACCAAATATGTTTTTACATCAGCAATATCTTCTTTGGTCATTAAGCCTGTAACAGGCTAAGAAAATGGAATTCCGACAGCAGTATTCGAATTTTCTTTTACAAAAAAAAAGCCATCCGATTTCTCAGATGGCTTTTATTATTTTGATGAAAAAAAATTAGTTCCAGTTGAAAGTAATTTTCTTTTCGATTTCACTGCTTAAACTTAAGAACACCGGACAAGTCATTGCAGCACGTTCTAAAATAGTTCTGCTTTTTTCGTCAGCAACACCTTGCATTTCAAACACAATTTCGATTGCTCCGATTCTTCTTGGCTCAGCATTCATAATTTTTGTTACTGCTGCAGTAGAACCAACAAAATCTACTTCCATATCGCGAGCTTTAATTCCCATAATCGTCATCATGCAGCTTGCCAATGCGTTTGCTACAGTATCTGTTGGAGAAAATGCTTCACCTTTTCCGTTATTATCTAATGGTGCGTCAGAAATGATTTCGCTTCCTGATTGCACGTGAATTGAACTTGTTCTTAAATCTCCTAAATAGGTTACTTTTGATGTCATTAATTTGCTACTTTTAAAGTTAAGTCACTATCATAATACAAAATGTAAACACCTTTATTTGCGTGTCCGCCATCTTCTTTTCTATAATACTGAAATTTATTATCTACTTGCTGAGTCGTCATCAAATCAGCTGTTTCTTGAAATGTTTTCCCTTGAGACAAACGCATCATCGTGTCGAAAGTCACATCAAATCCTCTCGTTGCATAAGTTGTCGGATTTGCTTTGTTTTTCAAACGGTATTGTTTTTCATAAATTAAAACCGGTTGTTCGTCACTTTCACGTGTTACAGAAGGATACATCAATTTCAATTTTACTAAATTATCAAAACTGATTTCGTCCGTATCTAATGTGCTGTTTGGTTCTAAAATTACCAATTGAACCTGACATGTTTTCTGAGAATCAAGCAAAGCTTTAATTGTAGCTTTAACCATCGCAGTATTACCAGTTTCCATCACCACATAATTCAAGCGATTTGGAATCAATAAGCTTTTTAAATTAGCTACATCCAAACCACCTGTTTCTGTTAAAGTAGCAAACGCAACTCCTTTTTGGTTTTGCTTGATATAATTAATAACAGATTCTTTTTTCTTATCTACAACCGCAACAATATTTCCGTTTTTAGAACGCATATAATCGAAAACTGAATTTCTGATTACATCATTTGAAGGTATTGTTTGGTATAAATTATCAATCGGATTCGCGCTATCTTTAGATAAAGGCGAAATTACAGGAACATTGTACGAACGCAACATATTTGCTGTCGTTTCTGCATTGCTTTGGTAAAATGGCCCAATTACAGCGTCTGCATCTTGAAGTTTAGGAGTTAAACCCACAACATTAGAAGTTGTTTTAGTTTCCTGAGAATCGTAAATAGCAACATCAATTGGCAGTTTTAAAACTTTTGCAGAATCGATAGCCATCATAGCTCCAGCATAAAAATCTAAAGTCATGTTTAAGAACTTATCGTTTTTAATTCTGTTAGCCGTTCCAGAAGTATCGCTTTGAACTTTTGCCATATTAAAAGGAAGCAATAAAACTACTTTTTTACGCTCATTAATTCCTTTCTTTTTGGTTAATTCTACAATTTCTGCATCTTCGTTTTCAGTCGATTTTACTTTATCAACAATCTTAATTCCGCCGCCAGTACTTTCAACTGGTTTATTTACTGAAGAATCCGCTGGCTTATCTGGAACTTGTGCAGCAACAATTGGAGCCGGAGCAACATATCCCGTTGGAACTTTTAAAACCATTCCTTCTTTTACACCTTCAGAAAGTGACGGATTTAATGCCACTAATTCATCTTGCGTTAAATGAAAAACTCTTCCTAAACTATAAAAAGTCTCTTTTGGCTTTACTTGATACTCCATATAAGTCACCGCTTTTTTAGAAGTTTCAGCAGGCTTTTTATTTTCAACAGCTTTTGCCGTTTCTACAGGAGCAGCTTCTGTTTTTGGAGCTGTCCCTTTTATGGTCAATCTATAACCAACTGGCAAACTGTTTACAATATCTGGATTACGTTTTTCTAAATCCTCAACAGTTGTATTGTACTGCTTTGCAATACCAAATTTTGTTTCTTTTGGCTGCACATCGTGATACACGTATTTTTCGGGACCTTTTTCTTTAGCTGGTTTTGCTGCTGCTTTAGGTGTAGATCCTTTTGCAGGAATAACTAATTTTTGCCCGATTTGAACACCAGTTTTTTCTAATGTCGGATTGGCAGCTTTCAAAGCTTCATCTGAAATTCCGTATTTCTTTTCGATGCTATAAAAAGTTTCTTTTGGCTGTACTTCATGGATAATCTCTTTTCCTGTAGCCACCGCAGTTTTAGTTTCAGAAACTTCTTTTTTTGCTTCTTCTTTTTTTGCTTCTCCTCCTTTTGTAGGAATTAAAAGCACAGAATTTGGCACCAATCCTGCTCTAGCATCTGGATTAAGCTGGTAAATATCATAAGGCGTAACCTTAAATTTTTGTGCAATCTGATTAATCGTCTCACCGCTCGTCACTTTATACTTCACTACTTTTTCTTGCGAAAATGCGCTTGAAGTCATAAAAAATACGAAGGACAATACTGTTAAATAATATTTCATAATAAGGCTTAAAACAATTTAATTTCTAATTCTAAAATAAGTTATAATTTTACTAAAAGCAAAATTCGCGCCGTTTGTTTATCGCTGTAAAAATTACCTCAAATCGATTTCTACTTTAGCAATAATGATTTCTTTATATAACTCATCTTCTTCTTTTTTCTTGCATTTGTAAAGCACTTCTTCCATATTTTCGAACTTATCAGAGTAGACATAATACGAAAGACTGTTGATGTTGAAAAAGAAGCTAGCGTTAAATTCGCCAGAATCAATGAGTTTCATAATAAGCTTATCTCGGTCAACTGCGTCTGTAAATATACCTAAAACTAAGTAATACCCGTTTGAAACTTCTCTAAGATTATCATAAACTTCTACTTTTACTGTTTTATCACGTCTCAACGGATTGTCTTTCAATTCTTGTTTCATTTCTTCCAATGAAATTGTTTTTGAATTTTCTCCTGTATCACTTTTTTTCTGCTTTTTTAAAGCTTCATCCTGATATTTTTTCAATTTAACCAAAGCCAATTTATCATCAAATTTTCTTGCTTCCATACTATAATAAGAAGCTTTGCTGATGTGTCTTTTTACTTCAATTTTTTTCTGAGTATCTAGCGAATCGATTTTTGCAATCAAAAGCTGATTCTGCTTATCTCCTTGCTCCTGCTCTATTTTATATTTTTTTATTTCTTCTAAAGACAAACGCTGCTGCAGAGATGCTGTATTGCTGTTTTTTTCGTTTTCACGAACTTTCTTCTTGTATTCCTGATTTTCTTCAACTGCAATTTTTTCAACCTTATTCATTAAACCAGCGTAAACTTTTCTGTTTTCTGCCAATTCTTTTTTCAGCTGAGACGATAACTCATTTGTCTTATTGATTCCTTCAGAAGATTGTTTTTCAAGCCTTTTAGATTCTTCAATATTCAAAATATCCATTCGCTTTAATTCTTTCAAATCATTGTTCATTGCAACGACAAGCGAATCTAATTTTGCCATTAAAATATCCTGAACATTTTTATTTGCTTCTAAAACCAAACGAAGTTTTTCAACCGAATTTTCTTTAGAACCATTCATATCGTTCAGATTCACTTTCAGATCATTAATTTTTATAATTTTCTGATTCATTTCTTTCTGAACAACCAAACGATCTTTCAGATCTTCAATTTCAACTGTTTTGGCTTTTGTTTTTTCAACCACAACTTGTTTTTCGGCCAAAGCCAACATCAATTCTTCGCTTTCGTTTGATGGATGAATTCCTTTGGTATTAATGGCTAATTTGTTCCCAACAATTAATCCGTTTACGATTTCTGGATTTTGAGATTCTAACTGATCTATTGAAATTCCGTATTTCTTAGCAATCGAAAACTTCGTTTCTTTTGGTTCTACAATATGAAAAACAGTTTCTTGATTGATTACGCGAACTCTTCCGTCTAAAGTTTTTCTTTTGTTCGGAATTGAAATGGCCTGACCAATCTGCAATCCGTTAATTAAAATATCTTTATTTAAATTTTCTAAGTCCTGAACCGAAACGTTGTATTGTCTCGCAATACTAAATAAAGATTCTTTAGCCACAACTTGGTGCGAACTTTTTGAAGAAACAACACTTTCTGATTTAACTGCATGATCTGAATTTTGAGGAATTACTAATTCTTGACCTATTTGAAGTCCATTGATCAGAGTTTCTTCATTTGCATTTTGAATAACCTCTACCGAAACATGATATTGTTTAGACAGACCAAACAATGTTTCTTTAGGAGCAACAATATGAGTCTGTTGCTTTGAATTTGTATTTTCTGAGGGATGAACTGGAATCTTTATAATCTGATTGTCCTTGATTCCATTTTGAGATTCGGGATTGAGTTTGTAAATCTCATCTAAAGAAACCTTATATTTTTGGGCAATGAAATAAGCGGTTTCTCCTTTTTGAATTTTGTGTTCAATTATTGCATCTTGTGCAGTTATTCTGTTAAAAGACAAAACAAACACAAGAGAAATCGTTAAAAGTTCTCTCATAAATAGTAGGTTATAAAAAATTAAGGCCTTACAAATGTAAGACCTTAATTTTAAATTATGCTACTATTCCCACTCAATTGTTGCAGGTGGTTTTGAACTAATATCGTAAACTACACGGTTCACGCCTTTTACTTTATTGATAATGTCGTTTGACACTTTCATCAAGAAGTCGTAAGGTAAATGAACCCAGTCAGCCGTCATACCATCTGTTGATTCTACAGCTCTAAGCGCTACTACTTTTTCGTAAGTACGCTCATCGCCCATAACACCAACACTGTTTACAGGAAGCAAAATTGCTCCAGCCTGCCAAACTTTATCGTATAATCCCCAAGATTTTAATCCTTCGATGAAAACAGAATCTACATCTTGTAAAATTCTAACTTTCTCTGGAGTAATATCTCCTAAAATTCTAATTGATAATCCAGGTCCTGGGAAAGGGTGTCTTCCTAATAATTCTGGATCTATTCCTAATGAAGCTCCAACTCTTCTTACTTCGTCTTTAAAAAGCATTCTAAGTGGTTCAACAATTTTTAATTTCATGTAATCTGGCAATCCACCAACGTTGTGGTGCGATTTAATTGTAGCAGATGGTCCTTTTACAGAAACAGATTCGATAACGTCAGGATAAATTGTTCCTTGCGCCAACCATTTTACATCTTCTAATAAGTGTGATTCATCATCAAAAACTTCGATAAATACACGACCAATTGTTTTACGTTTTGTTTCAGGATCACTGATTCCAGCTAATTCGTCAAGGAAACGATCTCCAGCGTCAACACCTTTTACATTTAATCCCATTCCTTTGTATTGATCTAATACATTTTGGAATTCGTTTTTACGTAAAAGTCCGTTGTTAACAAATATGCAATATAAATTATCTCCGATTGCTTTGTTTAATAAAACTGCCGCTACAGTAGAATCTACTCCTCCAGATAAACCAAGAACCACTTTGTCGTTTCCTAATTTTTCTTTCAATTCTACTACCATTTCTTCTACGAAAGCATTTGGAGTAAAGTTTTGAGGAACTTCAGCAATTTTCACTAAAAAGTTCTCTAACATTTTCGCACCTTCTGTAGAGTGGTAAACTTCTGGGTGGTATTGAATTGCATAAGTAGTTTCGCCTTCAATTTTGTAAGCTGCGAATTCTACGTCATGCGTACTTGCTAATTTTACAGCATTTGTTGGAAGCGCTTTGATACTATCGCTATGGCTCATCCAAACTTGGCTGTTTGGAGAAACTCCTTCAAAAAAAGTTTCATCTTCTTTAATGTAAGACAAGTTAGCTCTTCCGTATTCTCTTGTGTTTGAAGCCGCTACTTCTCCACCGCTAAAATGCGCTAAATATTGAGCTCCGTAACAAACGGCAAGTAAAGGCATTTTACCTCTAATTTGCGATAAATCAGGATGTGGTGCATCTTCTCCTCTAACAGAGAAAGGGCTTCCTCCTAAAATTACGGCTTTATAACTTGATAAATCACTTGGAATGTGATTGTAAGGAAAAATTTCGCAGAATATATTTAATTCGCGAACTCTACGCGCAATAAGCTGAGTATATTGCGATCCGAAATCTAAAATAAGTACGTTGTGTTGCATGCGCAAAAGTACTTTTTATATTTGAAATTGAAAAATTGATTTTTGATTTTTTTTTCGAAAGATTCCCTGCCTTTAAAATATCGAAAACTACTCTCGTTATCCTGAAAAAACATTAAGTTTTATTTTCAATTTATTTAAGATTAAAATAGGATATACTTCGTTTAAAATGTTAAAATAATCGCTATATTTGATATAGTTATTCCAATTACCTACCAATAATTAGGAATAACACACCAACCCTCCCTTTAAAATCAAGTCCGTAATACGCTTAAAGCATTTTATTATCTTAAGTCTCAGGTTATAATTTATTTTTTTAATTTAAATTAAATTCAAATATGAGGTCATTTATGATAAATACTTTAATGGCAATTTTTAGTATTCAGTCGGCACATATTGCAGCACAAACAACTGAACAAAACCAATTGCCTAAAGTATGGAACCTTGAACAATGTATTGCTTATGCAAAAGAGCAAAACATCCAAATTAATACCTTACGTCTAACGACCAAATCGACTGAACAGGATTTGCTATTGTCAAAAGCCGCAAAGCTTCCTAATCTTTCAGGAAACGCTACGCAAACTTTTAATAATGCAAAAAATGCCGATTTAGTTGTAGGAGGCTTTCAGACCCAATCGAGCTTTGCAGGCAATTATTCATTAGGATCATCTATGGTGTTGTATAATGGCGGCTATCTGAATAATGATATTAAACAGAAAGAGCTTTACATCAAATCGGCACAATTTAATGCTGAAGCAGCCGAAAATGAAATCACAATTCAAATCACACAAGCTTATTTAGCAATTTTGTTAGCGCAGGAAAACAGCTTGTATTTAAACGAAATTGTCGAAACTTCGAAAGCGCAACTCCAATTAGGCGAATTAAAATACAATGTCGGAAGTATTGCAAAAAAAGATTATGTATTACTAAAAGCACAATTGGCAACGGATAATTTTAACCTGATCACCTCTCAAAACACTGAACGTCAAAACATTTTAACTCTAAAACAATTGCTTCAGCTTCCGTCAGGATATGAATTAAATATCAAAAAACCCGAAACTCTAGACGCTACTTTACCAGTAGTAAATCTTGAGGAAGCGCAAAAAACAGCTTTAGAACAAAGACCAGAAATAAAAAGCAGTTTGTTAGAAAAAGAAGCGGCTGACCTTCAATTACAAAAATCTAAAGCTAGTTTTCTGCCTACACTTAGCGCAAGCGGAACTTTGGCTTCGGGATACTCAGACAATCAAAGCATCCCTTATCCAACTCAAATAGACAACAACTTTTATCAGCGTCTAGGGCTTTCTCTTACAGTTCCGATATTCACGAATCGAATCGCTAAAACTGGAGTCGAAAAATCAAAAATTGCTATCGATCAGTCTAAACTCAATGTTACCAATACCGAAACAGTACTATCTCAAAAAGTAGAACAAGCGTATATTAATGTACTCAATGCACAATCTCAATATACGGCAGCTCAGGAACAACTTGATGCCAATACCGAAAATTATCGAATTGCAAACGAACAATTACGATTAGGAGGCATTAGCACTGTAGATTATTTGCTTGAAAAAAACTTATATGTTCAGGCATTTCAAAATTTCACTCAGGCAAAATACAATTCTGTTGTAAGTCTAAAAATATATGATTTCTATAAAGGCGATCCAATCAAACTATAAAAAGAGCAAAATGAAAAAAAGTAAATTAGCAATTATCATCCTCATTGGAGTTGTAGTAATAGGATCTATAGGATATTTTATTTTTCATAAAGATGGTAATAAAGTAGAACTGATTACAGAAAAACCACATTACGGAGATATCGCAACGAGTGTAACAGCAACCGGAAAAATACAGCCAGTAGATACCGTTGCAGTTGGAACACAAGTTTCGGGTACCATCCAAAAAGTATTTGTTGATTTTAATTCAGTTGTAAAAAAAGGACAACTATTGGCACAAATAGATCAGTCTCTTTTTCTGGCTCAGGTACAGCAAATTGAGGCCAATCTTCAATTATCAAAAAATAATCTCAGTTATCAGGAATCTAATTTTAACAGACAGAATGAATTGTATAAAGCTGGAGGAATCAGTAGAGCTGATTTTGAAACGGCAAGAAACCTCTACTACGTTGCTAAAGACAATGTAAACAGTGTTGCCGCACAATTGCGATCTTCACAAAAAAACCTTTCTTACACCAATATTTATTCGCCTATTGATGGAACCGTTTTGTCTAGAAAAGTAAGTGAAGGACAAACCGTTGCTGCAAGTCTAAATACACCAACTTTATTTAGTATCGCCAAAGATCTAAGCAAAATGCAAGTTCGAGCGTCTGTAGATGAAGCAGATGTCGGTAATGTAAAAGTGGGCGAAAATGTAACTTTTACCGTTGATGCTTTTCCTGATGATGTATTTAAAGGTACTGTAATCGAAATACGTTTAGAACCTACTATTTCTTCAAATGTTGTTACGTACACCACTATTATCAATGCTCCAAATGACGATTTAAAGCTGAAGCCCGGAATGACCGCCAATATTATCATTTATACGAATGAAGTAAAAAACACCTTGCTCATTTCAGCAAAAGCAATTGCTTTTCAGCCCGATTCTACATTAGGAAAACAATTTAAAATAAGGAAATTGTCTTTACGAAATCATAAAGGCGAGCACAAAGGCAAAAATGGAAATAAATACGGTGGCAATTCAGGATTAAACAATAAAACAACCGATACCATTGACCATAAAAAAGCAATTGTTTGGAAAAAAGTAGGCGATTCGATAATTCCAAAACACATACGAATCGGATTAGATGATGATATTAATGTTCAAGTCATTAAAGGACTAACCACTCAAGATGAAATCATTACGGGAGCAAATGCATTAAAGCAAACTAAAGGTGCAAAAGCAACAGATTCAAGTCCGTTTATGCCAAAACGAGGTGGCGGCGGTGGCGGCGGAAGAAGACAATAACAACAGAGCATACAAAAGCAATTGCAATGAAAAAAAAGATTCTTGAAATACAAGACCTTAAAAGAGAATTCACCATGGGATCTGAAACCGTAAGAGCTTTAAAAGGCGTTTCTTTTGATGTTCTGGAAGGGGAATTTATTACCATTATGGGAAGCAGCGGTTCTGGAAAAACAACTATGCTTAATATTTTGGGATGTTTGGACAAACCATCAGATGGGAATTATATATTGGATGGTGTCAATGTTAAATCATTATCCAAAAATGAATTGGCAGCTTTACGAAATACCAAGATTGGTTTTATTTTTCAATCCTATAATCTTTTGGCTCGTACTTCGGCAATAGAAAATGTTGAATTGCCATTATTATACAATTCAAAAATTTCTGCCAAAGAAAGACGCGAAAGAGCCATAAATGCCTTAGAAGCTGTAAAACTTGCTGATAGATTGGATCACTTTCCAAACCAGCTTTCGGGCGGACAACAGCAACGTGTGGCGATCGCTAGAGCTTTAGTAAATGACCCTGTGATGATTCTTGCAGATGAAGCGACAGGAAATCTGGACACGAGAACTTCATATGAAATTATGGCTCTGATTCAGGAATTGAATGCAAAAGGAAAAACGATAATTTTCGTAACTCACGAACCCGATATTGCAGCCTTTAGCAGCAGAACAGTCACACTTCGCGACGGAAGAGTTACGAAAGACTTTAATAACCAAAACATAAAATCGGCTGTACAAATGCTGGCTGATTTTCATGTAGATGAAGATTATAAATATGAAAATAGCTAATCTTTTTCTAATCGCCTTAAAAGCGCTCCGACGCAATAAACTTCGTGCATTGTTGACTATGCTCGGAATTATTATTGGTGTTGGCTCCGTAATCGCAATGGTCGCCATTGGTCAGGGATCAAAAAAAAGTATTCAGGATCAGTTATCCAGTATGGGATCAAATATGATTACCATTAGACCAAACAGCAATGTGACTGCAGGAGCACGTTTGGATATTTCGAGTGTTCAAACTTTAACGCTTGCCGATGTTGACGCACTTAAAAAAGAATCGCAACACCTAAATGCAATTTCTCCAGCAGTATCAAGCAAGGGGCAAGCAATTAACGGCGCATTAAACTGGCCAACAAGCATGCAGGGCGTTAGTGTTGATTATCTTAAAATTAGAGACTGGCCACTTAAAGAAGGAATTGTTTTTAGAGAATCTGATATTCATACCGCAAATAAAGTCTGTTTGATTGGTCAGACCGTTGTAGATAATATATTTCCGTATGGAGTTGATCCTATCGGGCAAATCATTCGATTTAATAAAATTCCGTTTCGAATTATTGGTATTTTACAATCAAAAGGAGAAAATGCTTTTGGACAAGATCAAGATGATATTATTATTACGCCTTATACAACTGTACAAAAAAGAATAACCAACTCTATTTATCTCCAAAATATTTATGCTTCAACAATAGACGAAAGTCAGACACAATTGGCAACAGATGAAATCGAGCAAATTATGCGCACAGCACACCGATTAAAAGCCAACGACGACGATGATTTCTCGGTACGAACACAAGCGGAGTTAATTAATACTTTTAGTTCTACAAGTCAATTATTAACGGTTTTATTGACTGCGATATCAGGAATTTCACTCTTGATTGGAGGAATCGGAATTATGAATATTATGTATGTTTCGGTTACAGAAAGAACCAAAGAAATTGGTTTGCGTATGTCTATAGGCGCAAACGGAAGAGATATTTTATTGCAATTTTTAGTCGAAGCCATTTTAATCAGTTTAACAGGAGGATTAATCGGAATTGTGTTGGGAATTATAGCATCAGAACTAATACAATATTTTCTGCACTGGCCTACTCTAATTTCTGAATCTTCTGTAATACTTTCATTCTTAGTTTGCGCTATTACAGGGATTTTCTTTGGCTATTATCCTGCATTAAAAGCCTCAAAACTGGATCCAATTGAAGCATTACATTATGAATAGCTTTTTTTTCTAAGGTTCAAAGGTACAGATTTACAAAGGCTCAAAGGTAAATGAAGCATAAAAACTTTGTTGCTTTGAACCTTTGTTGCTTTGAACCTTAAAATAAAAATCCAATCCATCTCAAATTTCGTATCTACAGAAAAACCCATTTAAATTAACTATGAAATCAAAACTTATTGCCTTGACCGTTTTTATGTCGATCTTTTTCTCTTCTTGTAATGCTGTAGATGATTTATTGACTTTTACTATTTCGAATAATACTTCGATTAAAATTCAAAGCACTTCACCGATTAATTTGCCTTCTGAAATTATTACGCCAGAAGTTACAACTAATTCTTCATCTGAATTCCAAAATAATAAAACAAAGGCTAGTTTAGTAAAAGATGTTAAAATCAGATCATTGAAGTTATCGATTACAGATCCGTCTGATAAGACTTTTACATTTTTAAAATCGGTTCATTTGTATATTTCAACAGCCAATTCAGAAGAAATCGAATTAGCTTATCAAGATAACATCAACGTATCAAGCAACACAATCGATTTGATTTGTACAGATAAAAAACTAGATGAATATATAAAAGCAGATAGTTATAAAATTAGAACTAAAGTAACTCTGAAAGAGACTTTAACGAAAGATGTGACTGTAAAAGCAGACATGAAATTTAAAGTTACTGCAGATCCGTTTTAATCTAAGGTTCTAATAAACTAAGATTTTAATTAGATATAAAAGAGAGGTTCTAAAAATAGTAGAACCTCTCTTTTATATTTTCACAGAATGAACATCTTAACATCTTAGTGGCTTAGTTTCTCAGCACCTTTAAAAGAAAACCAAATCTTTTCCTTAATTTTATACCCCCTCATTTAGACCCAAAAGAAGGTTTATAAAATTAGTTGCAAATTAAAAAAAGAGAGTAATCCTATGGACATAAACAACACTAAATCGTATACAAAATATTACGTCATTGCTTGGGTATTTGGACTTTTATTTTATTTTTTAGATTATGTTATTCGCTCTGCTCCTGCGGTAATGCTTCCCGAACTTTCGCAGACTTTTTCGGTAAACGAAATTAGATTAGTTACCATTATCGGTACCTATTATTATACGTATTCGACTTGCAGTTTAATTGCTGGAATCGCACTCGATCGATTTGGAGCCAAATATTCGCTCTTTGCCGGCGCATTTATTTTAGGAATTGGCTGTTTATTATTTATGATTTCGAGTCAGTTTAGTGGCGTAACAGGTCGATTGTTTCAAGGTGCTGGATGTGCTTTTGCTTTTCCAGGCTGTGTATATCTTGCAAGTAAAGGATTTTCAGCAAAATCATTGGCAACAGCAATTGGATTTACACAATGTCTCGGAATGCTTGGCGGTTCTGCCGGACAATTTGTGGTTGGACCTTGGATCGAAGAGGGAATGCATATCGATACTTTTTGGCTTTTAATTGGAATTTTCACCATAATCGTTGCTTTTGGTCTTTGGTTTATAACTCCAGCTGATTTAGCAGAAAAAAAAGAAGAAAGTATAGTAAAAAAGCAAGGTATTCTAGAACCTTACAAAATCGTTTTTAGTAATCCGCAATCTTGGTTTTGCGGTATAATATCGGGATTATTATTTGCTCCAACCACTATATTCGCAATGACTTGGGCTGTTGATTTTTTTCAAAAAGACCGTGCTTTAGATTTTCATACCGCAACTATATCAAGCGCAATGGTCGCTTTTGGGTGGGTATTCGGATGTCCGCTTTTAGGATATATTACGGACAAACTAAAAAAGCGAAAACCAGTTTTGGTAGCTGGCGCTTTATTAATGATCATAACCTTAATTCAATTATTATATTTCCCTGATATATTGACTACTAAATATAGTATGTTTTTACTAGGAGTTGCTTCTGGAGCAGCTATGATTCCTTACTCCATAATTAAAGAAGCGAATCCTGATAAAGTAAAAGGAAGTGCCACAGGAGCAATTAATTTTATAACTTTTGGAGTAACAACGCTTTTAAGTCCGTTATTCAGTCGTTTATTTGGCCAAACTTTAAATGATCCTCTTGATAAAACAGTTCATTTTCAGCAAGCTGGCTTATTTTGGATTATTGGTATTTCGATAGCAGTTTTAATTAGTTTTCTGCTGAAAGAAACAGGCGAAGGAAAACCAGCAAATTCTGGTAAAGTTGTTATCTAAAAAAAAAGATAAGATCAAAAATGGTCTTATCTTTTTTCTTTATTCCTCTTTTGTAACAACAATCGAAGCTTTAAAACCTGCGGCAAGATTGTCCCAGTAATCATTCGTTACGAGATTGCCTTTATCGTCATATACTTGTATTTCTGCGGTATTTCCTCCTAGCGAACCAATGTTTAAGGCTTCAAAATCTAATTTATTAAAACCCTGCGCAAGGTTGATTTTTACTTGCTGAAAACTAGCATCTAGTAAAATTCGTTCTCTTATTACAGTTTCATTACAAGATACTTTTACCAAATCGCCATCAATTGCTCCAAAATCTCGAAACTTCACAATAAAATATTCTGATTTCGTTTTAAAATCACCCAACGAAATATTTTTCTTTACCAATACACCGCGTCCTTCTCTTAAACCAGCATCTTTTAAACTTTTATCCAAGTCTTTTTCCATTTTTGCTACATATCGATCGCCAGGATTGGCAAAATCGGTTTCTGTAGACATAGTAAATTTGCTTTTTTCTTCTCCAATCTGAAATTTTGATTTTGGAGTTATAGTCGTATTTTCAAAAACATTTGGCGTTTTAATACTTGGAACATCAAGAGTATTTGCCTGCGGGTCTTTTACGTCAGGAATCGGAGTTTTTTTAGGCTTTGCCGTAAACTTTCCCCCAGGAATAGCTTTGAATTTAGAATTAAATTCGACTTGGGCAGATACTGACATTGCAGTAAAAAATAATATGAAAAATAAAATGTGCTTCATTGAAAAAGTATTATCGAATCGGCTTTTATAATTAATATAAACCAAAAGTCTAGCATCACAAAAATAGTATAATTTAGTTAGCCTCTACAACTTTAGGAGTTTTATAACATTAAATTAAGCTATTTTTTGGAATCAAAAAACCTGCCAAACTGCTTTTTTACTTTACAAAAAATAAATTTCAATTTTCGATCCCGAAGTGTCGGGATCAAATTTCAAAAACTATCACAAAAAATATTCTTTTTGCTTCAAAAAACAAACTACCGTTTTGATTATTAACAACTTATTCTTAACTTCAAGACTTTATTTAACCATTTATAAAACTCAAAAGAAATGGATTATATAGATTACTACAAAGTTTTAGACGTTACAAAATCTGCTACTGAGGCGGACATCAAAAAGGCATATCGAAAACTGGCGAGAAAATATCATCCTGATTTAAATCCGAATGACAAGGAAGCCGAAAAAAAGTTCAAAGAAATAAATGAAGCCAACGAAGTTCTAAGCAATCCAGAAAATCGAAAAAAATACGACAAGTACGGAAAAGACTGGCAACATGCCGACGAATTTGAAAAAGCAGGTTATAATCCGAATCAGCAGCAAAGCAGACAACAAAGCGGTTCTCAATATTCTGAGGGTGATTTTTCTGGTTTTGGCGGAGACTTTTCTGGAAGTGATTTCTCTGAATTTTTCAATTCGATGTATGGCGGTGGCGGAAGAAGCAGATCGCAATCTAAATATAGAGGACAAGATTTTAATGCTGAACTAGAATTAGATTTAGCAGAAGCGTACACAACGCATAAACGAAACTTGTCTGTAAACGGAAAAAACATTCGAATCACTATTCCTGCTGGTGTTGAAAACGGACAAATTATCAAAATTCCAAATCATGGCGGACCTGGTGTAAACGGCGGCCCAAATGGCGATTTGTACATCACTTTTATCATTTCTAATAATTCAGATTTTAAACGTGAAGGAAATAATCTGTATGCCGAAGCACCGATTGATTTGTATACTGCTATTTTGGGCGGAGAAACTCACATCAATACTTTTGATGGGAAAGTAAAAATTAAAGTTCCAGCAGAAACTCAGCCAGGAACTAAAGTAAAATTGAAAGGAAAAGGTTTTCCGGTTTACAAAAAAGAGAATCAATTTGGCGATTTATACATCACGTACACGATAAAAATTCCAACAAAACTGTCGGACAAAGAAAAAGAATTATTTGAAGAATTAGCAAAACTAAGAAAGTCATGAAAAATAAAAACTTAATCCAGATCAAACAGTTTTGTATTTATCACGAAATTGAAAACACGTTTATAACCGAACTTCATAATTACGGACTCATTCATATTATAACAGAAGAAAATGATGAATTTCTAGAACCAGAACAGCTTCCAACGGTAGAAAAAATGATTCGAATGCATTATGATCTCAAAATTAATTTAGAAGGAATTGATGCAATCTCAAATCTTCTGAATAAAATTGAAGCCTTACAGCAAAATTTAAATATTGTCCAAAATAAGCTTCGCCTTTACGAAGAAAAACAAACCGACTAACAGTTAAATATCACAAAAAAGCTTGATTTCTGAATTGATTTCAAGCTTTTTTTAATGCACGCAAAAAGCATAATCCTTAAATTGCAGCATCTTTAATTAACCTGAATTTGCTTTTAAAACCATACAGACAAATTCGCAAAAATTATAAAAAATGAAAAGAGAAAACATCTTAACTGGATCTCCGTGGGAAGACAAAATGGGATATTGCCGAGCGGTAAGAATTGGTAACATCGTTGAAGTTTCTGGAACTGTAGCCATTGTTGACGGCGAAAAAGTAAAAGCTGATGACGCTTATGCTCAAACGTATAATATTTTGGAGCGAGTTGAAAAGGTTTTAGAAGATTTAAATGTGGGAATGAAAGATGTTATCAGAACTAGAATTTTCACTACAAATGTTTCTACTTTCGAAGAAGTGGCGAGAGCGCATTCTGCTTTCTTTAAAGATATAAAACCAACAACAGGATTTTATGAAATCAGTAAACTGGTTGCTCCAGAATATTTGGTTGAAATAGAATTTACTGCTGTGGTTCAGTAATATTTTTTGCCGCGAATTTCACTAATTGCCACTAATTATTTTTCCTTTTGCCACTGATTAAAGGATTAAAAATGATTATTTTTTCTTTTAATTCGTGAAAATTAGCGAAATTCGTGGCTAAAACATTTTTACTTTTTAATGAATTCCCTAAATTCAAAACAATTTTTTCTTGATCTTCCAAAATGGATTGTTATTTGTGCTTTAATCGGCATTTTATCAGGATCAGCTTCAGCATTTTTCTTAGTTTCTTTAGAATGGGTTACGCAGTTTAGAATTCAGCATGACTGGATTATTTGGCTTTTGCCTTTCGGCGGATTTCTAGTTGGTTTGAGTTATTATTATTGGGGAGAATCTGTTGTAAAAGGAAATAATCTTTTATTGGAAGAATACGAAAATCCCAAAAAAGTGATTCCGCTTAAAATGGCGCCTTTAGTGCTTTTAGGGACTTTATTAACTCATTTATTTGGAGGATCTGCAGGACGAGAAGGAACTGCAGTACAAATGGGAGGCGCAATTGCCGATCAGTTTACAAAACTCTTTAAACTAGATAATTCAGAACGCAAAATTTTAATCATCCTCGGAATCAGTGCGGGTTTTGCTTCTGTTTTCGGAACTCCTTTGGCTGGTGCAATCTTCGCTTTGGAGGTTTTATATTTCAGTAAAATTAATTTCAAAAGCATTTTACTTTCTCTCTTGGTTGCTTATGCTGCCTATTTCACAGTAGAATTTTGGGAAATAAAACATACGCATTACAATATTCCAACAATTCCAGAACTTAGTTTAAACAACATTTTATACACTATAATTGTTGGAGTTTTATCAGGTTTTGCTGCTTTATTATTTTCTAGAAGCACTCATTTCTGGGGTTCTCTTTTTTCTAAAAACATAAAATATCCGCCGCTTCGTCCAGTAATTGGTGGAGTTATTTTAGCTATTGCAATTGCAGGTTTAGGATTTACTAAATTCTCTGGATTAGGCGTTCCCGTGATTGTTGATTCCTTTTCAAATCCAAATCAGTGGTACGATTTTCTGCTTAAAATTTTATTTACTGGATTTACTTTAGGAGCTGGTTTCAAAGGTGGTGAAGTAACTCCATTATTCTTTGTTGGCGCAACTTTAGGAAGTGCTTTATCAACTGTAATTCCGATGCCAATTGCACTTTTAGCAGGAATCGGATTTGTTGCCGTTTTCTCAGGCGCAACCCACACTCCTATCGCCTGCACCATTATGGGAATGGAATTATTCGGAATCGCTCCAGGAATTTTCATCGCAATTGCCTGTACAATTGCATATTTTTCTTCTGGCTCTATCGGAATTTACAAATCTCAGATTGTAAAAGGTGCGAAATACAAATTGTATCAAAAGTTTCAAAAGAAAGAACTTCAGAATTTATAAAGTAAAATTTCAAACTGGTTTGAGAACTGAGACTGCGACTGAAAACTAAAAATATTTTCAGCATTACATGAAAAAAATGTAAATTCGCACACTATGAAAATACAAGATATTCAAGCGATTCAATTGTTACTCGCCAGCCCAAAGAAAATCGTCATTATTCCGCACAGAGGACCAGATGGCGATGCAATGGGATCTACGTTGGGTTTATACCATTTTTTAATTAAAAACAATCATCAGGCAACAGTAATTGCTCCGAATGATTTTCCTAATTTTTTAGCTTGGCTTCCAGGATCTGAAACAGTAAAAATATTCGAAAAAGAAACCGAAATCTGCACACAGATTTTAGAAGAAGCTGAAATCATTTTTACGCTTGATTTCAATGCTTTTCACCGTACAGGCGAAATGATGGAAAAAGCTTTACAAAAATTGAAAGCGACTTTCATTATGATCGATCATCATCAAAAACCTGATGATTATGCTGCATACACTTATTCAGACACTTCATACGGATCAACTTGTGAAATGGTTTACAACTTCATTAGCTTCTTAAATAAAAAAGAAGATATTGATAAAGACATTGCAACTTGCATTTACACAGGAATCTTAACAGATTCTGGTTCTTTCCGTTTTCCTGGAACAACTGGAAACACACATAGAATCATAGCCGAATTAATTGATTTAGGAGTTGAAAACACTCAGATTCCCGTATTGCTTTTCGACAATAGTTCGTTCAGCAGATTACAGTTATTAGGACGTGCTTTGCAAAATATGAAGATCCTTGAAGATCATAAAACTTCGTATATGACGTTAACACAAGAAGAGCTAGATTCTTTTAATTATGTTAAAGGTGATACTGAAGGAATTGTTAATTATGGCTTAAGTATAAAAGATATTCTTTTTACTGCTATTTTTATCGAAAATAAAGACGAAGGTATTATCAAGATTTCATTCCGTTCGCAAGGAGGTTTTGATGTAAATCAGTTTGCACGAGATCATTTCAATGGCGGCGGGCATAGCAATGCAGCTGGAGGAAGATCTGAAGTTTCGATGGAAGAAACTGTCAATAAATTTGAAGATTTAGTAAAAAAACTAAAATTATAGTCCAAATCATGAACTACCTAAAACTTAGCATTTCCACTTTGCTTTTTACAGTTTTACTAAGCAGCTGTAAGCATCATGAAGAAGCCAGAAGACCTATTTCTAGAACTTCGGGAACATTCATGAAAAAATCGGCTGACCGAAACAAAAAATTAGTGGCAAATGAAGAAGATGTCATTAAAAAAATAATCAAAAGCAATCCGAAAGTAAAGTATTATGCCACTCCAAAAGGCTATTGGTTTTGTTACGATGAAAAAAACGTAAATGAAACTGCAGCTCCAAGAAAAGGCGATATCGCTTACTTTAATATGGAAGTGAAAGATATAAAAGGCGCTACAATCTATTCAGATTCAGATCTTGGTCCGCAAACTTATTATGTAGACAAACAAGATATTATGATGGGTTTACGTGACGGAATTAAAAGAATGCACAAAAATGAAACGGTTACGTTTTTATTTCCATCACACATGGCATACGGATATCACGGAGATAACAAAAAAATTGGTCCAAACGAATCTTTAATGGTTACGGTAACGCTTAGAAATTTTGTTCCAGATCCTGCTGCACCAATAGCAAAACCTGCTACTGCTCAACCATCAGCCGTAACGCCAAAACCTGCAGTTGCAAAACCTGCTGCGCCAGCCAAAAAAGACACATTACATTAACTCAATAAAACAATATCTTAAAATGAAAAAGAGTATTTTATTATTACTAATAGCCGTAAGCTCATTTTATTCTTGTAAAGACGACCACAGTAACCTACCTGATGGTTTATATGCCGATATCGAGACAAACAAAGGTCACATCATTGTAGAGCTTGATTACAAAAAAGCGCCTATAACAGTGGCTAACTTCGTGACTTTAGCTGAAGGTAAAAACGAGTTTGTAACGCATGAAGAATTAAAAAACAAACCATTTTTTAACGGTTTAAAATTCCACAGAGTAATAGAAAGTTTCATGATTCAGACTGGTGATCCATTAGGAACTGGTTCTGGAGATACTGGATATAAATTTAAAGACGAATTCTCAGATTTGAAATTTGACAAAGCTGGAGTTTTAGCAATGGCAAACAATGGCCCTGGAACAAACAGCAGCCAGTTTTTTATCACTCACGTAGAAACTCCTTGGTTGGATAATTTACATACTATTTTTGGTCATGTTGTAGATGCAAAAGATCAAGAAGTGGTAAACAAAGTAGTTCAAGGAGATAATATTGTTGCTGTAACGATTATCAGAAATGGTGAAGCAGCGAAAAAATTTGATGCTGTAAAAATATTCCACGATTATTTTGCTGACATCGCAAAAGAGCAACAGAAATTTGCTGTAGTTCAAAAAGAAAAAGTAGATTCTTATGCAGCTTTAAAAGCAAAAGCTACTAAAACTACAAGTGGTTTAGAATATGTAATCACAGAAAAAGGAAGCGGTAAAAAACCTGTTGCTGGAAATCAAATTTACATTCACTACGCTGGTTTCCTTGAAAACGGAACTTTATTTGATACTAGCATTGAAGAAGTTGCACAACAATTCGGAAAATTTGATCCTGCAAGAGCACAACAGCACGGATATCAGCCAATTCAATTTCAAGCTGGTAAAAAAGACGGTTTAATTCCTGGTTTTATCGAAGGAGTTAAGCAATTGTCTTACGGAGATAAAGCAGTACTTTTCATTCCATCTCACTTAGCTTATGGAGCAACTGGCGCTGGAGGTGTGATTCCGCCAAACGCAAATATTATTTTCGAAATCCAGATTTCAGATAAACAATAATCGAATTACAGACCTAAAATTTAAAAAGCAATGAAATTTAAATTTCTATTTTTATTTTGCTTAGCAATAGTAAATATACAAGCTCAAACTAAAAAACCTGCTGCAAAACCAGCAGCTAAACCTACAACTACAGCAGCGGCAACTGCAAATCCAGATGATGGAATTTTCGCTACAATCTCTACTACAAAAGGAGATATTGTTCTTTCTTTAGAATATGTAAAAGCTCCTGTAACGGTAGCAAACTTTATTTCTTTGGCAGAAGGTACAAATCCTAATGTGAAAGCATCACTTAAAGGAAAACCATTTTATAACGGATTAAAATTCCACAGAGTTATCAATGATTTCATGATTCAAGGTGGTGATCCAGACGGAAATGGTTCTGGAGGTCCAGGTTATTCATTTAAAGATGAATTTGTAGACGATTTAAAATTCGAAAAAGGCGGTGTTCTTGCAATGGCAAACTCTGGCCCAGCAACAAACGGTAGCCAATTTTTCATTACTCATAAAGATACTCCTTGGTTAAACGGAAAACACACTATTTTTGGTCACGTAGTTTCTGGAATGGATAATGTAAATAAAATTGTTCAGGACGACGTAATGACAAAAATTGTTATCACACGTAAAGGAGCTGCAGCAAAGAAATTTGATGCTTTAAAAGTTTTAAGTGATGATGTTAAAAAAGAAGCGGCTAAAAAAGAAGAAGCTAAAAAAGTAATCACTGCTAAAGCTGCTTATTTTAAAGACTTAAAAGCAAAAGCAACAACAACTACTACAAATTTAAAATATGTAATTACTCAGAAAGGTACTGGGGTAAAAGGTGCTGAAGGTTCTACAATCTATTTCCACTACGCTGGATATTTTGAAGATGGTACTTTGTTCGACAGCAGTATGCCTTCTGTAGCAAAAGTTTATGGAAAATACGATGCTAACAGAGATGCTCAAGGGGGGTACAAAGCTTTCCCTTTTACAGTTGGTAAAAAAGACGGAATGATTCCTGGGTTTCTTGAAGCTCTTGATATGATGACAGACGGAGAAAAAGCAACTTTCTTCTTGCCTTCAAATTTAGCTTATGGTGAAAAAGGTGCTGGCGGTGTAATTCCACCGAATGCAACTTTGATTTTTGAAATTGAAACGTATCAAAATCAACCTAAGTAATTAGTACAGAGAATATTTATTCTTTATAAATAAAAGCCATCAGATTTATTTTTGATGGCTTTTCTCTTTTTTAAATATTTTCGGTTTTTAAATAATTCCTAATTCAAGACTTCAAAATTCAGTTTTATTATCATTTAATTACTATTTTCAACATAGTACGATAAAATCCTAAACAAAATAACTTACCTTTGCCGGCTAATTTTTTTAAACAGATAATTTATGACGTCGCAAAATAATGTATTAAAGGGTGTTTTTTTGGTTGCTTTGGGAGCAACTACTTACGGAATGTTGGCTACTTTTGTAAAGATGGCTTATTCTGAAGGATACACAACTGCAGAAGTAACGACATCACAGTTTATATACGGAATTCTAGGTATTCTTGTAATCAATCTTTTTCAGCGTGTTAAAAACAAAAATACAGCTGTAAAAGCTTCTCCTAAAAATATTTTCAATTTAATGCTTGCTGGAACCTCTTTAGGAATGACAAGCTTATTTTATTATTTGGCTGTGAAATATATTCCTGTTTCTATCGGAATCGTTTTATTGATGCAAACCGTTTGGATGGGAGTTTTACTTGAAATGATTTTGGAAAAGAAATTGCCTTCAAAACAAAAAGTTATTGCTGTATTTATAGTGCTTTTCGGAACCGTTTTAGCCACAAATCTTATCAATAATGATATCGAACTAGACTGGCGAGGTTTGGTTTGGGGAATGCTTGCAGCAGCGTCTTTCACTACTACTATGTTTACTGCAAATAGTGTGGCAACCGAAATTTCATCAGCTCAAAGAAGCCTTTATATGCTTTTAGGCGGTGCTGTTATTGTATTTTCTTTTGCTTTTGTAACACAAGTAACCGCTTTCAATCTTGAAATTTTCTTAAAATGGGGAATTGTCTTGTCTTTGTTTGGAACAATTATTCCGCCACTTTTAATGACTGCAGGTTTTCCTTTAACAGGAATCGGACTTGGAAGTATTGTTTCTGCTCTTGAACTTCCAGTTTCTGTAACAATGGCTTATGTTTTATTAAACGAAAAAGTAATCCTTTCTCAATGGATTGGTATTGTATTAATTATACTTGCCATAATTATTATGAATGTAAATTTCAAATCAAAAAAATAACGCCAAATATGCATTATTAAAAAAATAAGATCTGTAATGCAATAATTGTTAATTTTTTTATAATTTCGTGATAAACAACTAAATATCATGATTTTACCTTGGCATTTATATTTAATGGCTTCTTTATATATTCTTGCTGGGATAAATCATTTTAGAAAGCCTGGAATGTATATAAAAATCATTCCGCCCGCATTTACAAACCCCAAATTAATAAATATTTTAAGTGGTGCCGCTGAGATTATTCTAGGCACCTTTCTAATCCTGCCTTTTACAACACATTTTGCCGCCTGGGGAATTATAATGCTATTAATTGCTGTTTTCCCTGCCAATTTGTACATGTTTCAAAATAAAAAAGCAGGTTTCGGTTTACCAAAATGGATTTTATTTGTACGTTTGCCCTTACAAATTGTTTTAATTTATTGGGCTTACCAATATACATTCTAACATTAACCATTAAATTATTTATTATGAAAAAATTATTTGCAGAGTTTTTCGGAACTTATTGGCTTGTTTTTGGAGGGTGCGGAAGTGCAATATTTGCTGCAGGAATTCCAAATTTAGGAATTGGATTTGCAGGTGTTGCGCTAGCTTTTGGTTTAACAGTACTTACAATGGCATACGCGGTTGGGCACATTTCTGGCGGTCATTTTAATCCAGCTGTTTCTTTTGGTTTATGGGCTGGCGGAAGATTTTCTGCCAAAGATCTTATTCCGTATATCATTGCACAATGTGTTGGAGCGGCGGCAGCGGCAGGAACTTTATACACAATTGCTTCTGGAAAAGCTGGTTTTGCAATTGACAACACAAAAGCTGGAGCCTTTGCATCTAATGGTTTTGGAGCTTTTTCTCCAGATGGTTATTCATTACAAGCTTGTTTCATCGCCGAATTTGTACTTACATTATTCTTTATCCTAATCATTTTAGGAGCAACAGACAAATTATCAAATACGCCTTTTTGTGGAATTGCAATTGGTTTGGGATTAACTTTAATTCACCTAATTAGTATTCCAATTACAAATACGTCTGTAAACCCAGCAAGATCTTTATCTCAAGCTATTTTTGTTGGCGGAGAACCATTGTCTCAGGTTTGGCTTTTTTGGGCCGCTCCTATTCTTGGCGCGCTAGCAGGAGGTTTCCTTTATAAAACATTACTGCAAAATAACGCTGAAGCCTAATTCTACTTTAGAAAAATCATTCACAAAATAAATTAAATATATAAATATGGGATTTTTATATTTCTTACTTATAGGCGCAATTTCTGGTTGGCTGGCTGGTCAAATCTGGAAAGGTGGCGGTTTTGGATTAATTGGCAATATCGTAGTCGGAATCGTTGGCGGAATTATCGGCGGATGGATTGCCGGAAAACTTGGTATTGGCGGTGGCGGACTTCTTTGGCAGATTTTAATTGCTGTAGGAGGCGCTTGGGTTTTATTATTTATAATAAGCCTCATCAAAAAATAATAGCATAAATAATAATTTCTAAAGAGAAAATCAGATATATTTATATTAGGTTTTCTCTTTTTTTATTGAATAAAACCGAAAGAAATCTTTAATTAATTCAAATATTTATGCATCATGAATGATATTATTAATTATTTTTCTACGATTCCTTCTTCGCACAGAAGTTTGATTTTGGTTGGCGGTATTACGATTTTCTGGCTCATTGAAAACAGCTTTCCTTTGTTTAAAATGCAGTACAGAAAATGGCCTCACGCAGGAATAAATTTCTTCTTTACGTTTACCACAATTGTCGTCAACTTTATTTTGGCTTTTATTTTAATACGAACTGCTGCTTGGACAATCGATCATAATTTTGGAATATTGCAATGGCTTCCACAAATGCCAATCTGGCTATATACTATAATCGGCTTATTGCTTTTGGATTTAATTGGCGCTTATTTAGCTCATTTGGTAGAGCATAAAGTAAAAATTCTGTGGCAATTCCATTTGGTACATCATACAGATACTTGGATTGATACCACAACGGCAAACCGACATCATCCTGGAGAAAGTGTGGTGCGTTTTGTTTTTACTACTTTGGGCGTTTTAATTGTTGGAACTCCCATGTGGATGGTTTTTCTGTATCAGTCATTATCTGTTATTGCGTCGCAATTTAATCACGCTAACATTTCGCTTCCAGAAAAATTAGATCTTTTCTTAAGCTATTTTATTGTTTCTCCAAACATGCATAAAGTGCATCATCATTATGTTCTGCCTTACACAGACAGCAATTATGGAAACATTTTTTCTGTTTGGGACAGGTTTTTCGGAACCTTCACCTATTTACCCAAAAATCAGCTCATATACGGTGTAGATACGCATATGGAGCCTAAAGAAAACAACGAATTGAAGAATCTGCTAAAAATTCCATTTCAAAAATCACGATCCTTCAAAAACAGTTAAAATCATTAAAAAAAGTGCACTCTACTGAACCAACGTATTATTTTTTTTTTTAATATTGATACTAGAATTGAAAATCAATCTATTAATCATTAACACCCTATTTTGAATTAATTTTCACGAGATGAAAAAGAGTAGCCGCAAAGAATTAACTCCGGAACAGACCGAAAGACTTGTTTCGTTAGCTTTAGAAGAAAGAAATCCATTTGAAATTATAAAGAAAGAATTTGGATTGGCAGAAAAAGAAGTCCTGGACATCATGAAAAAGAAAATGCCTCTTGAAAAATTTGAGATGTGGAAAAAGAAGGCAATCGCAAATAAACCAAAGCCCAAACCAGTAAAAATAGATGATTTTGATGAAGATTTGGACGGAAAATATTATATCAAGAATAAATTAGACTAACATAAGACTCCTGTTTTTACAGGAGTTTTTTTTATTTTTAAAATTAATGTTACTTTTAAGTAACTTTTTGACATTTTTTGTGTCAAATACAATTAACTAAACATATAGAAATGAAAAAAATACTTTACACCTTAGCTCTAGCGGTAACTTTTTGGAGCTGTAAAACAGGGAGCACAGGAGCCGCAAAAAGCAATATTGTTGAAGTTAATATCAATCTAACTGATGTTAAAGATGATAAAGTCTTAGTAACAGTTACGCCACCAGCTATTAAAAGTGAAGAAATTGTTTACAGCATTCCGAAAACTGTTCCTGGTACTTATTCAACAGATAATTACGGAAAATATTCAGAAGATTTTAGAGCATTTGATGTTAAAGGAAATCCGCTTACTGTAAAAAGATTAGACGATAATTCTTGGTCTATTTCAAACGCAAAAGCATTAAAGAAAATCACTTATCTGGTAAACGATACTTTTGATACTGAAAAAGGAACTGGTTTTGGAAATGATGACGTTTTCTCTCCTGCCGGAACAAACATCGATGCCGGGAAAAACTTCATGGTTAACACGCATGGTTTTGTTGGATATTTTCAAGATAAATTAGACGTTCCATACAAAGTTACGATCACACATCCTGAAACACTTTGGGGAGCTACTTCTATGACAGATCAAGATGCTAGCAACACTTCTGATGTATTTACAACTTCTCGTTATGCTATTTTGGTAGAAAACCCAATTATGTATTCTAAACCTGATTACACTACTTTTAATGTAAATGGAATGGATATCTTAATCGCGGTGTACTCTCCTACTGGAAAATATACTGCCGAGAGCATTACTCCAGAAATGAAAACGATGATGACAGCGCAGAAAAACTTTTTAGGAAAAGTAAATTCTACTAAAAAATATACTGTGTTACTGTATTTATCAAGTATGGCAAAAGATGACGCGCACGGTTTTGGTGCTTTAGAACATCCAACTGCAACAACTGTGGTTTTACCAGAATCAATGCCAAAAGAAAAATTGGTAGAATCTATGAAAGATGTAGTTTCTCACGAATTCTTCCATATCGTTACGCCATTAACTATTCACTCAAAAGAAATTCAGTATTTTGATTACAATGCGCCGCAAATGTCTGAGCATTTATGGATGTATGAAGGTGTAACAGAATACTTTGCTAATCTTTTCCAAATCAACCAAGGTTTGATTGACGAAGCTGAATTCTACACTCGTATTGCTGATAAAATTGAACAGTCAAAAAGTTTAGACGATACAATGTCGTTTACAGTAATGAGTAAAAATGTATTAGAACAGCCTTATAAAGATCAGTACTTAAATGTGTACCAAAAAGGAGCTTTAATTGGTATGTGTATCGATATTATTATTAGAGAAAAAAGCAATGGAGAAAGAGGAATTCTTGATTTAATGCATAAACTATCTGATGAATATGGTATTGAAAAACCTTTTAATGACAATGAATTATTCGCAAAAATCACTTCATTAACATATCCAGAAGTTGGTGACTTTTTAAATAAATATGTTAAAGGAACTACTCCAATTCCTTATGATTTTTATTTAGCTAAAGTTGGTGTTACAAAAGCAACAGAGAAAAAATCTGGAAATCCGTTCATTAAAGGACAAACCCCAAATATTTCTGTTGACAAAGCAACGAAAGAAATCACTGTACGTCCTGAGTCAGAATCAAAAGATTTTTTCAAAAACCTGAATTTAAAAGGTGGCGATAAAATTTTAGCAGTAAATAATAAATCATACAATTTGGATAATATTTATGATTTAATTACTGAAAGTGAAAACTGGAAAGAAAATGACCCAATTACACTTAAAGTAAAACGCGGCACTAAAGAAGAAACGATTAAAGGAACTGTAAAGTTACCATTCGAAGAAACTGAAACTTTTAAAGCAACAGACGCTTCAAAAGAGAAACTTAAAAATGCATGGTTAAAAGGATAATTTCTTTTTTACAATAATAAAAAAACCGACAAGTGATTGTCGGTTTTTTTATGCTTTGTTTGAATTACTTTGTGGGGCTTCGACTTCGCTCAGCCTGACAAACTTTATCTTGATTTAAATCTTTATTTCTTCACAGGAAATTTCCAATCAAACTCATCTTTACTGTTGATGATCGCTCCGATTTCAAACTTCACTACCTCATCAAATTCTGTTTGAAGGATAAACCAGTTGTCTTCGTTGAAGTAATTTTCGAACGTATCAAAAGTTTCCTGATTGTATTTTGTGATTCCTTTCGCAGCAAAATCTTTCTTAACATCTGCAATTTTTCTACCAATTAATTTGAATCCGAAAACTTCTAGATCATTGCTTGATGCTACTAAATAACCTAATTTCAAATCTTCTTCTTCATAAAAAGTCAATCTGATTTTGTGTGCATTGTAAACAAAAATCACATTGTCATCTTCGTCTTTATAGTTTTTATCAGGTTTTCCTAAAGCAGCGGTTACATCATTCTGCTTCATTCCAAAAAGAAGCTTATCAATTCCTGATTTTAGATTTATTTTCATAGGTCGTTTTCTTTATTTGAAATGCAAATTTCGTGAAGTTTTTTATTGTTTTGTCACGAATTGCACAAATTTTCTCAAATTTAAATACTTATTTTTTGTCTGACTGAGCGAAGTCGAAGCCTTTTTGCTCTCTAAAAGCCCTTCGACTTCGCTCAGGTTGACATAAGTTTAATTTTTATAATTCTTTTTATTGGGTTTACTACTCATATAAAAAGTGATTTTTCCGCCATTCATCACATCTTCATGTTTTAAGAAAGGCCTAGAAAGTTCTTTTCCGTTTAAAAGCACTTTTGAAACAAATACATTTTTATCGGATTGATTAACTGTTGCGACTTCAAATGTCTTTCCGTTTTCTAAATTTAAAACAGCATTTTTCAATAATGGGCTTCCCAAAGCATATTCGTCAGAACCTGGAGCGACCGGATAAAATCCTAAACTGCTAAAAATATACCAAGCGCTCATTTGCCCGAAATCGTCATTTCCACCTAAACCATCAGCGCCATTTCTGTACATTTTCTTCAAAATCATTCTAATTTTATCTTGCGATTTCCAAGGAGAATCTGTCCAATTGTACAGATAAACTACGTGGTGAGAAGGCTCGTTTCCGTGAACATAATTCCCGATGATTCCGTCTCTTGTGATATCTTCTGTATTTTCAAAATATTTATCTGGAAGATGCATATTGAAAAGAGAATCTAAACGAACTTTAAATTTCTCATTTCCTCCCATTAATTTAATCATATCAGCAGGATCTTGCGGAATGTATAAACTATAATTCCATGAATTTCCTTCAATAAAACCTTGTCCGTGCGTGTCTAGCGGATCAAATTCTTTCTTGAATGTTCCATCGTTTAATTTCGGACGCATGAAACCCGTTTTTTCATCATAAACATTTTTATAATTTTTCGATCTGTTAATGAATTCATTATAAACATCTGTTTTTCCTAATTTCTTTGCGGCCTGCGCAATTGCCCAATCGTCATAAGCATATTCTAAAGTTTTAGAAACCGAAGCACCATTTTTATTTTCTGGAACATATCCTTTATTCATATAAAATTCAAGTCCGTCGTAATATGGCACTTTTGCAGTATTAACGCAGGCTTGAAGCGCTTTTTCAGCATCAAAACTGATATTGCCTTTTACAATTGCATCTGCGACAACTGAAACCGAGTGATAACCAATCATACACCAATTTTCATTAGCATAATGCGACCAGATTGGCAACATTTTATGAACGCTCTGATCCGAATGTGCCAGCATTGAACTTACCATGTCGGCATTTCTTTTGGGCTGAACAATATTAAACAATGGATGTAAAGCACGATACGTATCCCAAAGCGAGTAACTTGTATAATTTGTAAAATTCTCTGCTTTATGCACATTCATGTCAAGACCTTTATAATTTCGGTCTAAATCCATGTATTCTGTCGGACCTAAAAATGCATGATACATTGCCGTGTAAAAATTAACCAAATCTTCTTTTTGAATCGTTTCAATCTGAACTTTATTCAATTCTTTATTCCAAACTTCCTGACTTTGATTTTTTACTTTTTCGAAATCCCAATCTGGAGTTTCTTTTTTCATGTTTTCTAATGCTCCGGCAGAACTTACTGGCGACAATGCCATTTTAATTTTGATTTTCTCTCCTTCATTAGTATCGAAATCAAAGAACAATTTTAGGTTTTGTCCTGCCATTTCTGGGAAATTTTTCGTTTGATCAAACCTTCCCCAAAAGCCTCTATAAACACTTTTTTCTTGAGCAGCTTGTCCGTAGCTTTTAATTGGTTTGCTGAAAGACATTGCAAAATAAACTGTTCTAGTTCTCGCCCAGCCATTTGTCTGGCGATATCCCGTTACCAAAGTATCGTTTTCTACTCGAACAAATGTCCAAACATTCTTTTTATCATAATTGTAAATTCCTGAAGTTAGATCCAAAATAATATGCGCTTGACCCGATTTTGGAAAAGTGTATTGATGCATTCCCACGCGGGTTGTTGCTGTCAATTCTGCTTTAATTTTATGATCTTCTAGAAAAACGGTGTAATAAGCTGGTTCTGCTTTTTCTGTAGAATGCGAAAATGCCGATCTATAACCCGACAAAGGTTTTGATGCTACACCTGGGTTCAATTGCAATTTTCCTGTTGTTGGCATAATTAAAAAATCGCCTAAATCGGAATGTCCTGTACCACTGAAATGTGTGTGGCTAAAACCTACAATCGTTTTATCTTCGTATTGATATCCTGCGCAGTATTTATAAACTTCTCCGTTGTATTTTCCGTTTAAACTGTAAGCTATTGTATCTGTTTCTGGACTTAACTGTACGCTTCCAAATGGAACCGTTGCGCCTGGATATGTGTGTCCCATCTTGGCTGTACCAATCATCGGATCTACATACTGAATAAGATTTTGCTTTTCGTTCAACTTCTTCTGACCGAATGTCTTATTAGTAAAAAGTACTAAAACTAATATTCCGAAAAGAAAATTATGACTGCATTTTGTTTTAATCATTTTTATAGTTTTTCTTAGAAATTTCCCTTGTTGTTTTAATGTAGAAAAATACAACAAAATCTATTTTTAAAAAACATAATTGATGATGATTTAAACTTGAAACAAAAAACTACTCATTCATTTCATCATAACGTTCTGGAACTTGCGGGTCGTAAAGCGGACATTTGAATTCTTCCATGATCCCTACTAATTTGTTCATGGTTTTTCCTTCTGTCCCGTAGCAGTCAATTTTTACGCTTTGAGGTGTGGTAATAACTTGAAATGCGCCTTTCCCTTTTGGGTTTTTCCAGCTGTTTTCATCCACTCTTTCCCATTCTGAAAAGACTGAATTAATTCTATTTACGATTACTTCAACTTGAAGAACAGCAAGACCTTCTACTTCTTCTTTTTCAAGCAGCGCTTCATAAACTTCTTGATTATTAAGGTAGATTTCGTCTAGATATTTCCAAAAAAGTAATTCGTACATAATCGGTATGTTTTTGAAACCATATAAGTTATATAAGTAAATTAAGCTTGCTGCTAAATTAAAATGAACTTATATAACTTATATGGTTAAATATTTTTAATATTCGAATGTTCCGTATTCGCTTGTAATAGTCAGCTTTTTAGAATCTGAAGCTTCCACTCTACCTACGATTTGTGCATCAACATTAAATGATTTCGAAATTTCAATAATATCTTGCGCAATATTTTCTGGAACGTAAAGCTCCATTCTGTGACCACAGTTGAAAACCTGATACATTTCTTTCCAATCTGTTTTTGATTGTTCTTGAATTAATTTGAACAATGGTGGAACTGGAAATAAATTGTCTTTTATAACGTGTAAATCTTTTACGAAATGTAAAATTTTAGTTTGTGCACCGCCGCTGCAGTGTACCATTCCGTGAATCTCTTCTGGAGTGTATTTATCTAAAATTTTCTTGATAATTGGGGCGTAAGTTCTTGTTGGAGAAAGCACTAATTGTCCTGCATTGATTGGACTATTTTCTACTTCGTCAGTTAAATTTACTTGTCCTGAATAGATTAATTCTTCTGGAACTGCTGCATCGTAACTTTCTGGGTATTTCTTAGCTAAATATTTTCCGAAAACGTCGTGACGTGCAGAAGTAAGTCCGTTACTTCCCATTCCGCCGTTATAGCCTTTTTCATAAGTTGCTTGTCCGAAAGAAGCCAAACCTACAATTACGTCTCCAGCTTTGATATTTGCATTATCTACAACATCGCTGCGTTTCATACGTGCAGTTACTGTCGAATCTACAATAATGGTACGAACTACGTCTCCAACATCAGCAGTTTCTCCACCAGTTGAGTGAATTGTAACGCCAAAAGATTTTAATTCGTTGATTAATTCTTCTGTTCCGTTGATGATTGCTGAAATTACCTCAGCAGGAATAAGGTTTTTATTTCTTCCAATAGTTGAAGAAAGCAAGATATTGTCTGTTGCACCAACGCACAATAAATCGTCAATATTCATGATTAGAGCATCTTGAGCGATTCCTTTCCAAACAGAAAGATCTCCAGTTTCTTTCCAATACATGTATGCCAAAGACGACTTTGTACCCGCTCCGTCAGCATGCATAATAAGGCAATGTGCATCGTCTTGAGTTAAATAATCAGGAACAATTTTACAGAATGCCTGCGGAAATAAACCTTTGTCAATATTTTTTATAGCGTTATGTACGTCTTCTTTTGATGCCGAAACACCTCTTTGTGCATATCTTTTGCTAGAATCTGAACTCATGAAAATTAGTTTGTGTTGATGTGTTGCAAAGATAATCCCTTTTTTTAATTCTTTGGCTTATTCGATTATTTGATTGATAAAAAAATCGGCAGAAGTTTGTATTCTGCCGATCTCCTGAAATAAAATTGGTTATTAAATGTGGTCTGGTTACTGTTATTCCCAATCAGGCATTGATGCGTTCTCAAACAAAGTTTCCCTTGTACTATTATCTGATGCATTAGCCGTTTGAATATTTTTAGCCGAAAGTCCATCATTTGAAGTATTTACGAAAATGACTTTGGCTTCATTTGGCGAGAATTTGACATCTAAATCATTGAAACCATTTTCTTTGTTTGAAGCTAATTCTGCCGATGTATTTGTCGCTACCGTATAAATAAATATTCTGGAATCTAATCTTCTGTAATCTGCATTTTCAAATCCAGACACGTCTCTTGTATATACTACTTTTGAATTATCGATCGAAATATCAATTCCGCTTGCTCCTCCAGTCATACCTGAAAGCACTTGGTACAAAATATTACCATTCATGTCTATGGTATAAATTTCTACACTATACCCCGAAACATCATTTACTTTTAAAACAATCTGACTTCCATCGCGACTCCATTCGCATTCAGAAATAAATTTACCATTTGGAGTTTTAAACAACTGAATTAAACCTGATCCATCGGCGTTTATGCGGTAAAGTTTATCAAAATTCGGATAAACAATCTGGCTACCATTGTTGCTCCAAGAATAACTTACATTATCCATATTAAAGCCCGCGATAGGTACAAAATTGGTGATTTTTCTAACATCTGTACCATCAGGATTCATACTGAAAATTTGATACAAAGATCCGTCAGAACTTATATAGGCAATTCTGTTAATACTTAGATTTTTTCTTGGTCTAAAGCTATTTACCTCTGCCGAAGATAATTGAAGTTCATTTCCTTCTTCATCTGCGGTAAAAATAACATTGTTGTTTTTTATCTTTTTAACATACATATATCTTGGGTTCGGAAAAGCCAATGTTCTGAACGAATTTGTCACACTATTTATAGGTTTATTTATTCCGTCACTAACGGTTACTTGCCAATAATATTTGGTGCTAAAACTCAAATCCTTAATATTTAAAGTTGTTGTTTTAAGGTCCGTATATGTTTTAACTTCATCAGTAGTTCCGTTTTTTACTGTAACAGTATAAGTAAGCGGATCGCCTTCTGGATCTTTGGCTGTCCAAGTAAGATCAAGACTTAAAGCTTGACCAATAGCATTATCTGCTGGCGCAGTAAGCACTGGTATTTCTGGCGGTTTGTTTGTTGCAGTTGATACCTCCAATTCAAAAATCACCTCTATTTCAACACCATTTGCAATTGTAGCGGGCACAAATCTGGCAATGAAACCATCCTTTTGGGCCTGAAAAGCATATTTTCCTGCAGGCACATTTTCGATTGTAAAGTAGCCATCTTTATCAGTATAAACTGTACTTGTAGTAGGGTTCGAAGACACACGAGCATTTTCTATTCCTGTGTATGATCGAACGTCGACAACTTTCCCTTTTATTCTTCCTGTTCCTACATCTTCAATTGGATCTTCGCTGCAAGAAATGAGAAGAATAAAGCACGCTAAAATTCTTAATGCTATTTTCATTTGAGACTGAATTTTGTTAAACTTATATTGAACTTAATTCTTTAATAATTGATTATAAAAAATTAAAAAGCTGCTTATTTCTTTTTGTAATTGGTGGCTTTTGGAAAGTAATATGTCAAACCTAATCCAACGCGATAATAAAAATCGTCCCGGACACCGCTAACGATATAATCAACATTATCACTAAAAGCAATATTATACTCCCCGTATAATTTGACACCAAAATTGGACGAGACTAAATATTCGACTCCAGCTCCAAATTGAGCTTTACTATGAAGATTTTCGGCTTTTTTATTGAACTCTATACCGGTTCCAGCAAAAACAAATGGGGTCACAACGTCTCGTGGCAATATGAGGCACTCTAGATTCAGATCCAAAGAAACATATCCTGCATCCAATCTTCCTGTGTTGCCTACTTTAAATGCATTGGTAGAAGCACTTAAATTAAAAGCCGGATTGAAAAAGAATTTTACAGCTCCCCTCACCATTGGTTTTGGCTCTGGACTTGGATAATCTCCTTGCATTACCGCTATTCCTCCAGAAGCTTCCAATCCAAATCTGCCTCTTTTATTTTCGCTTATATTTCTATTGTACAACTCTGCTAAATCTGCTTCGCTTTTTTCTTTGTCATATTCGGCAACAAAATCATCGACTTGTTTTTGAGGTGCATTTACTTCCCAAAGTTTATCTTTAATTCCGTCAACAATAAGTCCTTCAACTGCTTTTTCAATGGCTTCAGTTACCGCCATCTGAATTGGTTCGTTTCGAGTAAAACCCGTTTCAACCTCTAAAAGTCTGTTTAAATTGACATACCTGAATAAACTTGCATCAATGCTTTGCGATAAAATAGTTTTAGAAACATAAACCGTATTTAATATTTTTCCGTTTGAAGTCGAAACTAATCTTAAATAAACAGTTACCCTGTCTTGTCTGTATTGTGTAGAACCGCCTGCACCAAAATATCTGGCACCAAAACCACCTGTAATAATATTGGTGTCATAAGAAATGATTCCGCCTTCAAGTAAAACTCCAGCAAACAAAAGAGGAGTTAAAACTGCTTCATTAGGATCTGCTTTAGCTGCATATTCTTGGCGAGTAGAGCGAATAATATTTCTTTCGTTTAAAAGATTTCCTAAGTTTTCACGTTCTATAGGCACAAACCATTTTGAGTCCTGCAAGGCTTTTATTAAAATAGAAGTTGCTCCTTGGGTAACAGCCGTGCTAAAAGTGCTTCCTAGTTCAGTCGGCTTGTACTGCCCCGTCTGATCTTTAAATTTATAAACACCTACGACTATCTGCTCTTTGGGTTTTGGCATTTCTACCAATTTGGCTGTGGCTGGAGTTCTTTCTCCATACACCGCGTTTTGCACTCCAACAGGCTGATTAAAATATGCTCCACATCCTGAGAATAGGCAAATTATTAAAAATAGAAAAAGGGGACTTTTATTCATATCACAATTATTTACAATAAGACAGTATCTAACTTTTTACTCGAACAACCGAAAAATTTATTGTCCCGGAAGAATTACTTGTGTTTGTTCACCCGTATCTGTATCTAAAACATCGACCACCAGTCCTAAGTTAGAATGGTAAATATCAACCGATAAGGTTCCAAAAACATAAGTTCCTGGCGAAAGCGAACCGCTTCCTGTGCCAGTTCCCGTACCTGTGCCAGTTCCGCCTCCTGTACCTGTACTGCTCCCAAATTGATTTTCAAACAAGGAGTTTGAAAGCCTGTTCAGCAATTGATTGTTCAAATTGCTTTTGAAACGCTCCAAATCTGTCTGCTGTTTATAGCCTGTATTGGTTTGTTCTTTGTAATCATTCTGTGCCTGAGCAGAACTTAATAGCCACGGATAATTGAAGGTCTCTCCTCCAAAATTTGGATTTGCAGCCTTGTAGGCAAGATTTTGTGCAATCGAAATTGTACTAAAACCAAACAAGCAAACGAGTAACGCTATAGTTTTCATATAGATACTTTTTAGTTTTGAACATTAAATAGTAATCGCTTTATCGAAAAAACATACTCAATCTTGAATTTTAGTATTGAGTAATCATTTTGTTTTGCTTTTCTAGATCTTTAAAATACTTGAATAACTTTTGAGCCGCAGAATCGGCCATGTATTTTAAAAAATCTTCGTCAGGACGTGAAATAAACTCCTCTATAATATCACTGTCTACCAATATTGTAATTTTTGTAGTTCTTCCAAAAGTCAATTCTTCTTGAACCGTTACAATTTTAGTGGTATGAACTTTCAGTTTAGAATATTGTGCATAAAACATATCGTAATAATCATTTCCAAGCTTGGTTTTGGTATCATTGGCTACAATTCCAACCATTTCGATACCATCAACAGGAACAGATTTTCCTGCGTCAGATTCTGTTTCTTCATTAAAAACAATTCGATCTTTGCCAATTATGGTGTTACTTTCATCATAAATCAATAACATTACAATTACTTCATCTTGCTTGGTGTAATTGACCTGTGTTTTGGATAATTCCACTTTTTGAATGGGTTCTAATGTTACTCTTCCGTCTTGAGCACTGGTAGATTTATTTGAACTTGATTTGTTTTTTTTGAATACGCTTAGTTTGTATGAAATATTCTTAAACTCTGATTTTAAATTTTCTGCAGTTCCGGTTATAAATAATAAATTCTCAATTTCTTTGACTTCAATTTTTGCTTTTACCTCCTTGTTGTACTCTGCTTGGCAAAATCCATTTTCAGAAAAAAAAAATAAAAAAAATGCAATAATTATGTTTAGATACTTTTTCATGGTCTTAGCGATTGAATACGTAAATTATACCAGAATTTCCAGACTGATTAATGATCATATCTTTTGATATTGAATTTGATCCTGTGCTAAAAACCGTTAAATTATTGCCTTCTTGATTGACCTTCATCGATTCTACGCCTCGAGAATAGGATGAAACATCACTTATATAATTATTATTACCAGACTGTATATAGGATTGATTTATTTCGTCTGCTCTTTTATAGACATTCATGTAGTTATTGTTACCAGTTTGCTGTGCAGTTACATAAGCATTATTACTGATAATATTGAAATTGGCCTGATTGAAGTTACCAATTTGTGTGATTTTAACTATATTGTGACTTACAATATATTGGTTAGTATTTTTGCTTTGATTGGGATTGTTTGATTCATTTAAAGCTATTACATAATCATTCATATTCCCTCCAATAGATTGGGAGAACATATTTCCGATATATAGAAATAAAATGATTAGTACTGTGCTTTTCATAATTTTTGAGATAATAAAAAAAGGAAGAACTGATAGATCTAGTTCTTCCTTTTCCTGGTTTGTTTTAGTTAGACTGGATTACTAAGCTTCCGTTAAGGAATCCTGTTTGTGTAACTGTGCTATTATGAGAATCTCCAAATTGTGCTGTTGCAGCGAAGTTTCCAGCTCCATACTGTTGGATGCTTGACATGTTGTCGTATCCTAATTGGAAAGTCAGTGCGTTGTTGAAAATTCCATATTGCTCTGTACTTGCCCAGTTTCCTTCACCTACTTGAATAGTCGATGCGTTGTTAAGCCAGCCTACTTGAGTAGTAGCCGCAGTATTGAAATTTCCTAATTGGAAAATATCAGAAGAGTTGTCTGCTCCAAATTGAGTTACATAAGCTTGGTTTCCAACCCAAAATCCTTGGAAAATGTCTGAATCATTGTCACTTCCAATTTGTGTTACAACAGCAAGATTTCCTGCTCCTAATTGTAGAATTTGAGAATCATTGTTGTCTCCATATTGTCCGACAATAGAAACGTTTGCAATACCAATTTGATCAACATCTGAAACGTTTTGTTCTCCAACTTGAACAACTAATGCACCATTCAATAAACCTAATTGGTCAACATCACTAGTGTTAGCTTGAGCAAAGGCAGCGCCTGCAAATAGCATCGCGGAGATGCTTAAAATTACTTTTTTCATAATAAATATATTTAATTGGTTATTAATACAAATTATTATGTAGGTAGAATAATGCAGGTTTTCAATTTGGGGAAAAGGGGGCTTAAAACAAGTTGTGAAATACAAATTATAAAATCTCTTTTCTCAACTTCGAGATCAAAATTAGAAAACTTTATTCAAAACAAATTCAAGTATAAATACCTATTTTACAACATAGTAACTTCTTTTCGATAAACTGTAAAACTAAATCGATGAACTGCCAAAACCTCAAAAATAATTAGTAAGAAAAAACCGAATCATTACAATTTATTTACATTTATGGCTCTATAAACAATAAAAATGAGGCTATAAGAAGATAATTTTAGTATAATCTCAAAAAAAAGCCTGTCTTTTTGAGACAGGCTTTAACAAATTGTTACGATTATATTACTTCGTAAACAATAATTCTCTGTATTTAGTCAATGTCCAACTTTCGTCGTCTACTAATAATTCTAATTTATCGCAGTGAATACGAATCTCATCAAAATATGGTTTTACATTATTGCAATACGCTTCTGCCATTTTTTGAGCATCAGTCAATTGGTTTGCTTTCTTTCTTTCATTAGTCATCGCCAATACTTTTGAATTGATCCCTTCAATATGACCTGAAATTTCTTTAATTAAAACGATTTGTTCTTTAGCTAAAGCTTCAAACTCTTTTGCAAAAATCTCTTTTAATCCTTTTACATTGTCAATTAATGTATTTTGGTAGCGAATTGCAGTCGGAATAACATGATTTCTAGCAATATCTCCTAAAACTCTTCCTTCGATTTGGATTTTTTTAGTGTATTCTTCCAATTCGATTTCGTAACGAGCTTCAGCTTCTACGTGATTGAAGATTCCTAATTGCTCAAATAAGTCTAAAGCTTGTTTAGAAACTTTTGCTTTAATAGCTTCTGGAGTAGTTTTAAAATTGCTTAATCCTCTTTTTGCCGCTTCTTTTTCCCAAGCTTCGCTATAACCGTCGCCTTCAAAAAGGATTTTTTTAGATTGTTTGATGTATTCTCTCAAAACATTAAAGATCGCATCATCTTTTTTCATGTCTTTAGAATCAATCAAATTCTCTACTTCATTTTTAAAGTCGATTAATTGTTTTGCTACAATCGCGTTCAAAGTTGTCATTGCATTTGAACAGTTTGAGTTTGAACCAACTGCTCTAAACTCAAATTTATTTCCTGTAAAAGCAAAAGGCGAAGTTCTGTTACGATCTGTGTTGTCTAATAATACGTCTGGAATTTTACCAACAACGTTCAATTTCAAATCTGTTTTCTCTTCTGGCGAAAGTTTTCCTGTTGTTACGCTTTCTAATTCAGACAAAACTTTAGTTAATTGAGCACCAATAAATACCGACATAATTGCTGGCGGCGCTTCGTTTGCTCCTAACCTGTGATCGTTACTTGCAGTTGCGATAGAAGCTCTTAATAAAGTTTCGTTATCGTTTACCGCTTTTATTGTATTAATAAAGAAAGTCAAAAACTGTAAATTGCTCATTGGCGTTTTGCTCGGACTCAATAAGTTAACTCCTGTATCTGTAGCCAACGACCAGTTGTTGTGTTTTCCAGAACCGTTTACTCCTTTAAATGGTTTTTCGTGAAATAAAACTTTAAAATCATGACGCTCTGCCACTCTTTGCATTACATCCATTAATAAAGAGTTATGGTCAACCGCTAAATTTGTCTCTTCAAAAATTGGAGCCAACTCAAACTGATTTGGCGCAACCTCATTATGACGCGTTTTCACCGGAATACCTAATAACATACATTCCTGCTCTAAATCTCTCATATAAGTAAGAGCGCGAGTCGGGATAGATCCGAAATAATGATCGTCTAACTGTTGACCTTTTGCAGAGGTGTGTCCTAATAATGTTCTTCCTGTCATCATTAAATCTGGGCGAGAATTTGCTAAAGCTTTGTCAATCAAGAAATATTCTTGCTCCCATCCTAAAGTAGCGGTTACTTTTTTTACGTTTTTGTCAAAATATTTACAAACTTCTGTTGCAGCTTCATCAATTGCAGATAATGCTCTTAATAAAGGTATTTTATTATCTAAAGCTTCACCTGTGTAAGCAATAAATACAGTTGGAATACATAAAGTTGTACCATATATAAAAGCTGGAGAAGTCGGGTCCCAAGCTGTGTAACCTCTTGCTTCAAAAGTATTTCTGATTCCACCGTTCGGAAAACTTGATGCATCTGGTTCTTGCTGAACTAATTGTGCTCCTCCAAATTTTTCTACAGGATCACTTCCATCATAAGAAGTTTCAAAAAAAGCATCATGTTTTTCTGCAGTTGTTCCTGTAAGAGGCTGAAACCAGTGTGTATAATGTGTAACTCCTTTTGCAAGAGCCCATTCTTTCATTCCCATTGCAATATAATCTGCAAGCTTTCTGTCTATTTTTGTACCATGCTGAATAGCATCTCTTACTCCTCTAAAAGCATCTGAAGTCAAATATTGCTTCATTGCTTTGTCATTAAACACATTTGATCCGAAAATATTTGATTTTCTGCCTATTTCTTCAAAAGGCACCGGCTTTCTGTTAGCAGCTTGTTGTAAAGCTTGGAAACGTAATGTTGACATGGTTATATATATTTTAAATTCGTAATAATTTTCATTAAAAAAAGATCAGCAAATATAAACAATTAAAGAACCTATTTAGAATATAAATTTTAGATTTTTGAAATAGAATTTCTCAACAGAAAATGCTTTTTTCAAAGAATAATGAATTCAAATCACAGAAATATAACAAAAGTGTACGGTAATATTGATTAAATAAACATTTTTTCATAATTCCTTAACTCAGAAATTCAAAAAAGTGCCGTAATTATTACGAATTTGTTTTTTAAAGGTTGCTAAAATTGCTTTTTTTTAAATATACCCCCATCAAAATTATGCTTATCCAAAAAATTATACTTCATAAAACAAAATAGCCCCCTAATTTTTGGGACTGGAAAAATAAATCTATATTTGACCCAACGAAAAAAAACAAAAAAATTAATTTATATTATTATGGCTAAAATTAAGTTAGAGTACGTTTGGTTAGACGGATATGAACCAACTCAAAATCTTAGAAGTAAAACTAAAGTTGAAGAACACGAAAACTTCAAAGGAACATTAGAAGAACTTGGAAACTGGTCATTTGATGGTTCGTCAACTAAACAAGCTGAAGGTGGATCTTCTGACTGTCTTTTAGTCCCTGTTGCAATTTATCCAGATCCAACTCGTATCAACGGATGGTTAGTAATGTGCGAAGTTATGTATGCTGACGGAACACCTCACCCTTCTAACGGTAGAGCTACAATTGATGATGATAATGATGATTTTTGGTTTGGTTTCGAACAAGAGTATTTTATCATGGATACTAAAACTCAACTTCCACTTGGTTTCCCAGTTGGAGGATACCCTGCTCCACAAGGGATGTACTACTGTTCAGTAGGTGGAAAAAACACACACGGTAGAAAATTAGTTGAAGAGCATGCTGATTTATGTATCGCTGCTGGAATCAACTTTGAAGGAATCAACCAAGAGGTTGCTTGCGGACAATGGGAATTCCAATTATTCGCTAAAGGAGCTAAAAAAGCTGGAGACGAAATCTGGGTTGCTCGTTACCTATTAGACCGTTTGACTGAGAAATATGGTTACTATATTGAATATCACCCAAAACCTCTAGGAGATACTGACTGGAATGGTTCTGGAATGCATGCTAACTTCTCTAACGAAGTATTAAGAACGTGTGGAGACCAAGCAACTTACGAAAGAATTTGTGAAGCTTTCCGTCCTGTTACTGCTGAGCACATCGCGGTTTACGGAGCTTACAATGACCAACGTTTAACTGGTAAGCACGAAACTGCTTCTATCCACGATTTCTCTTATGGAGTTTCAGACAGAGGATGTTCTATCAGAATTCCTTTAATGACTGTTCAAAAAGGATGGAAAGGTTGGTTAGAAGACAGAAGACCAGCTTCAAACGGAGACCCTTACAAAATTGCTGCAAGAATTATCAAAACTGTTAACTCAGCGCTATAATTCAAAGCATAAATTATATTCTAAAAAGTGCCACATTTATTTGCTGGCACTTTTTTTATGCCCTAAATATTTACATGCACATCTTTGTCAAAGTTTCAAACTCTTAGAAAGTTCTAAAATGCATCTTTTAAAACTTAAAACTATTGTTTCAACATCAACAAACCTTATAACTTTATAACACTTAGCATTTTACAAATAACAAATATTACTTAATTTTAGAGCTAAATTTAATTTTTAAGTTAAGCGTCAAAACTTATCTTTGTAAATCATTTAAACAAAATCATTATGATAGTCTGGACTCTCTTTTTACTTGCTGTAATTTTTATTCTTGCTTTAGACTTAGGCGTCTTTAACAAAACACCCCATATTATCAGCACTAAAGAAGCCAGTAAATGGACCTTAGTTTGGGTTACTTTATCGTTCCTTTTTTCAGGAGTAATTTATTGGTTGTATACCACAGATTATATTGCAAACCCAGATAATCTAAAACCAGCTGTAGCTTCAATGAAGTTTATTACCGGTTATTTGATTGAGCTTTCGCTAAGTGTCGACAATATCTTTGTTATTGCTATTATTTTTGCTTCTTTTAAAATTCCGCAAAAATACCAGCACCGCGTTTTATTTTGGGGAATTTTAGGAGCTATAGTTTTCCGTGGTTTAATGATTTTCTTTGGTGTAATGCTTATTAGTAAATTCACTTGGACAACATACGTATTTGGTGTTTTCTTGATTTTTACTGCTATAAAAATGTTATTTTCTGGCGAAGACGAAGATTTTCACCCAAAAGATTCTTTTGTATATAAAACATTAGGAAAAATTATCCCAATTACTTCAGAAACGGATGGCGAAAAATTCTTTATCGCAACCAAAACTGCAAAAAAAGCTGCTACACCATTATTTGTTGCTTTGATCGTAATTGAAGTTATGGACGTGCTGTTTGCAGTAGATAGTGTTCCTGCAATTTTAGCTATTACAAAAGATCCTTTTCTAGTATTTAGCTCTAATATTTTCGCCATTTTAGGATTACGTTCTATGTATTTCTTCTTGGCTAATATGCTAGCAAAATTCAGTTATTTAGAATACAGCTTAGTAGCCATTTTAGCATTTGTTGGATTAAAAATGTTATTGCACGATTTTATTGAGGTTCCAGAATGGGCTTCTTTAGGATTTATTGCTTTGTCTCTTTTAATTGGAATTTTGGTTTCACTTAAATTTGGATCAGAAAAAGTATTGACAGATTCTGAGAAAGAATAGTTTTCAAAAACATAGATATACAAAAAAAGGAAATCGTAAGATTTCCTTTTTTTATTTATAATTGAATTAAAACTTAGTTTAATTTCTTAACATTGCTGTCATCGATATTGTATTTCTTAATTACTTCATTATAATCTGAATAATCAGCTTTCATTTTAGAATTAGGCCCTCCTGAATTTACTCCATCATCACCTGGAACAATAACAACTCTAAACGTCTTGTTGTTTAAAAAAGTTGTTGGTAATTGATTTAAAGGGAAATTTGAGTCAATAAAAATTTGAAATTGATCATATGAGAAATCAAAATTATACTGAGCTGAACCTCCAGCGAAATAATACAACTGTGGCAATAATGCCCAAGTATCAATTCCGCTATTAGTATTTACTAATTCATAAACCAAAAGAACGTCTCCAGAATATATTTTTGGACTTAAAGGAAATGTTTGACCATAACTATTAGCTGCTGTAAAATTCATAGTAACTTCAAAAACTTCAGCAACTGGCCCTTCTGGCCCAACAGGTCCCGGAGGTCCTTCTGGCCCTTCACAGCTAGAAAATGCAATTAAACCGATAACTGCAAATAAGGTAAGTATCTTTTTCATAATTATTTTTTTTAAGGATTATACTATAAAGGTATTCCAAAAATTAAACCAAAAAAAACGATTTGGTTTAATTTAGAATAAAAACTCCTTTATTTTTTTGTAGTAAGCTGATTCTTAGCTAATATTTTATTAAAAAATAACACATGATATGGAAGCGAATTTTCCCAATAATCCCAAGTATGCGCTCCTGGTCTTTCTGTATAATCGTGGTCAACTTTGTTATAAACCAATCTTCTGTGTAATTCTCTGTTTGGTTCAATTAAAAAATCATCCACACCACAGTCTATAATTAAAGGAAGCTTATTTGCTTTTATTTTATCAGCCATTCTCAAAACAGAATTCTGCTCATATAATTCTGTATTGCCACTTTTATCTCCAAAAACAGGTTGCATCAATTTTACAATCTGTGCTGAAGAATCTCTGTTCAGCATCGTACTCATATCTACGGCACCGCTCATACTTCCGGCAGCACAAAATAAATCAGGATGTTTTGTCGATAAATACAATGCGCCATGTCCGCCCATCGAAAGACCTGTAATTACTCTTCCGTTTTTATTTGCAATTGTTCGATATGTTTTATCTACTTTTTGCAATACTTCTTGAGTAATAAAAGTTTCAAACTGGCTTTCTTTATTTACAGGACTGTCTAAGTAAAAACTGAAGGTCTCTCCTTCTGGCATTACAATAATCATATTATATTGGTCTGCCAGATTATGAACTAGTTTTTTGTTTGGAGTATTTTTTAACCAATCGCTAAAATGTCCGTATGCGCCATGCAACAAATACATTACAGGAAAAGTCGATTTGCTTTTTGCATAAGAATTGGGTAAAACTACCGCAGCTTTATAGGTTTTTCCCATAGCTGCGCTGGCAACTTGTAAGGTGTCTACTTTTGCAGCGTATGTCATGGTGGTAAGACAAAGCAAAAATGCAGACAATAGCATTTTAATTTTTTTCATTTTTTGATATTCTTTTTCTGATTAGGTTTTGTAAATATACTTTTTTTCAGAATAAAATATATGAAAAATCCGACTACTATTTGCGCTAAAAAAGATAGCCACGAATTCACAAATCATATTAATAAAATTCGTGAATTCGTGGCTAAAAAATAACTCAGCTAAAAACTAGCTAATTATAATCTTATGTTCGTGACGGTATTGCGAGGCGCTTTTACCTGTATATTGTTTGAATGATTTACTAAAGTGGCTGAAGTTATTAAAACCGCTTTCGTAACAAACTTCGTTAATACTAATTGGCTGTTCTGCCAAAAGTTTAGAAGCGTGCACCAAACGATATTCATTCACAAACTCAGTAAATGTCTTGTTTGAAATCTTTTTGAAATAACGGCAAAACGAAGGTGTAGTCATGCTAACCAAACTCGAAACTTCATCTATAGAAATAGATTCTTGAAAATGATCTTTTACAAAATTAAATACCACATTCATACGATCGTTATCCTGAGTTTGAAGTTCCATCGAAAATCCGTCTGCATTTAAGATCGTATATTCTTCAACCGATTCCAATTCATCTAAAACACTCAAAAGTGTCATCAATCTTTGAAATGGCGGTTCATTCTCCATCATTTCAATTTTCTTTCCGATACGTTTTTTCGCTTCACCGCCAAAAGCGATTCCGCCTTTAGCTTGTTTCAAAATATTTTGCACCTTTTTCATTTCAGGAGCAACAAAAAAATCGCTTCCTAAAAATTCAGGTTTTATATGAATTACGGTTTCAGTTGTATTTCCTGTTTGTTCATTTGTAAAACCGCAATGTGGCAAATTAGCTCCTATTAAAAGCAAACTACCATTGGTATAATAAGAAACATGGCTTCCTATTTGTCTTTTTCCAGCCCCACCATTTATATAAACCAACTCAATTTCTGGATGATAGTGCCATAAATGAGCTTTACTATTGGTCTTTTCGGCGTGTTTAGTGTAGGTAAAAGAACTTCCGTATGAGTTAGTTATCACTTCAAGAGCTGGGGCAATAGTCTTCATGATAATTTCTTTAAAAAATAATAGCAAATTTAACAAAAACACCTAAAATAATTTAAATTTTAACCTATAACGGTTTCGTAAATGCGAATTTTACATTAAAATAACGCACTTAACACTGAATAATCTACATCAAAATCCGTTTTTTTTTAGGGTCTTATTTTTTTTCTCTGCTTTTTTTTTATTTATCCTATTTAAAACCTGATTTTATATAAATATATTAAAAATTGTAGGAAATATAGAAATTTTATGATGTATCAAGTTTTTGAAAAACTTTGAAGAAAAACAATCAAATTAACAAAAACACAACATTAAAGTCAAATTTTAACATATAACGGTTTCGTAAATGAGAATATAGCATATAAATTGGAAAATATAGATGTTAAAATACCACACATGCTGCTATAACTTTGCATCAGAGAAATGAACGAAAAAAATTTAATACTATAGAATATGAAAAAGATAATGAAATTAAGTTTAGTATGTGCAGTACTTCTAACAGGAATGAGCACTTATGCAATTGATGGAAATGAAGCGTTAAATCTTCACGTATTAAAAGGAAATGGCAAGGTAATTGCTTTTGGAATTAATCAATTACAAAAAGCAGTTATCAGTATATATGATACAAATGGTAATTTAATCTATACTGAAAATGCTTCTGGTAAAACTGGAATCTTAAGAACTTTCAGTTTAGAAGAGTTTCCACAAGGAAAATACATTTTAGAAGTTTCTGATAACTTCAAAAAAGTACAATACGATATTAATGTAAATGCTAACAGTTCTGTTTTGTCTTCAAAAGGAACAGTTTCTGTTAACTAAGAAAATACAAACGTTAAGTGCAATTCTTCACGGCACTTAAAACTTTATACTCTAATACAGTATAAAAAGTGAGGTTAGATAGTTAGTAAGTTAAAAACTTTCAAAAGTTTTAAAAACAGCTCTTTGTGGTTACTGAGCTGTTTTTTTTTGCTTTATACTTTTTTCAAAGATGCTAAGATACTGAGATACTAAGGTTCTAAGTTCTTTTTATCCATTGTTATTAAATCAGCATAAGAAGCACTACTGCGTACCTCTACAATTAAACCCCAAAAGGAAAAACTCAGAACCTTAGTATCTCAGCATCTTAGAATCTTTAAATAATTCCTACATTTTTAAAGAAATCTTTATGGCAATGTAAATTAAAAATTATCAAAAATGTTGAAAAATAATATGCGTTTTGGTAAAAACGATAAATATAATTCAATTTTTAACCTATAACGGTTTCGTAAATGAGAATACAGCATATAAATAGGAAAACACAGTTGTGATTTTTTACTTACAACAGAAGTAATTTAGCATCAGAGAATTAGAACTATTAATTTAAAAACTAAATACCATGAAAAAGATTGTTAGATTGAGTTTAGTAGCAGCGTTGCTTTTCACAGGAATAAGCACATATGCAATTGATGGAGTAGCAGATTTTAATCTGCATGTAATTAAAGCTAATGGCAAAGCGATCACTTTTGGTCTTAACCAAACGCAAAAAGCCAACCTAGCTATTTATGACAAAGACGGATCTTTAATTTATTCTGAAACTGCTTCAGGTAAAGATGGAATTTTAAGAACCTTCAGTTTAGAAGAATTTCCAGAAGGAACTTACTTCTTAGAAATAGAAGACAATGCAAAAAAAGCAAAATACGAAATAATAGTAAGCGATGATGTTTCTGTTTTAACTCAAAAAGCAGTTTCTTCAGTTTACAAATCAGGTTTCGATAAAAATACAAGTGTGGCAACGCGCTAAAAAAGTTTATGCTTTCATAAAGTATAAAAGTGAGGTTAGATAGTTAGTAAGTTTAAAAACTTTCAAAAGTTTTAAAAACAGCTCTTTGTGGTTATAGAGCTGTTTTTTTTTGCCCCTAATTAACCGCAAAGATTTTTTTACCGCAAAGACGCTAAGGGTTCGCAAAGTTCGCAAAGTTTATTTTTATGCTTTGTGAACTTTTTTATTTTAAAACAACTTCGTGTGCTTTGCGTAGATCTTAGCGCGCTTTGCGGTTAAATTCGATACAGAATTTTGTAAAGAAATCCCTAACTCATTGTAAAGTTAAAATCAAGCGAAACATTGAAAAATAATAACTGAATTAACAAATACAATAAATATAATTCACGTTTTAACCTATAACGGTTTCGTAAATGAGAATATAGCATAGAAATAGGAAAATACAGTTGCTCTTTTCAAAGTACTATATAACTAATTTAGCATCAGAGAATTAGAACTAATAATTTAAAAACTAAGTACCATGAAAAAGATTGCAAAATTGAGTTTAGTAGCAGCGTTGCTTTTCACAGGAATAAGCACTTACGCAATTGATGGAAATGGAGAATTTAATCTTCATGTATTAAAAGCTAATGGAAAACTGATCACTTTCGCACTTAATAAAGTACAGAAAGCCAATTTAGCTATTTATGACAATGATGGAACTTTAATTTATTCTGAAAGCGCCTCTGGAAAAGATGGAATTTTGAGAACTTTCAGTTTAGAAGAATTTCCTGAAGGAACTTATTTCTTAGAAGTAGAAGACAATGTGAAAAAAGCAAAATATGAAATTTCAATAACTGATAATGCTGTTTTATCAAGAAATGCAGTTTCTTCAGTTTACAAATCAGGTTTTGCTAAAAATTCAACTGTTGCTGCACGCTAAGAATTTGTGCGTAGAAAAGTTACAAATCAAGGTTAGAAAAAGTTAATAATTACGTTTTAAGAAACAGCTCTTTGTGGTTTAGAGCTGTTTTTTTTGTTTAAGGTTTGAAGTAAAATCATAAAACAATAAATTTTCTGAAAATTATTCTTATTAATTCCAACTCTTTGATTTTTAAGCGCTAAAAATTATTGACAAAAATAAATCCGTAAGCCCAGTAATTACGTACATAGTTCAAACAAAATACAGAAATAATTACAATTCAACAACTTAAGCATTTAAAAATGCCTTTTTATTGCTAAAAATTAAATTTGTATTTGTAGTTTTACACGTTCCACATTTAGTAATTAACAATTTAAAAAAAACATGACAAAATTTACCAAAGCTGGTTTAGTTGCTGCCTTTTTTTTAGCGACTGTGTTTACCTACGCCCTAGACGGAAAAGGTGATTACATTTTAAATATCAAAACAGGAAACGGAAAAGTAGTTAGCTTTACTTTAGACACTGTAGAAAATGCATCTTTCTCTATCTACGACGAGAATCACAACTTACTTTATGCGGGAGAATCTGCAGCGGACAAATTAGAAGTTTCAAAAACAATTAGTTTAGAAAGTTTTCCTGCTGGAACTTATGTTCTTGAAGTGAAAGCAAACGACAAAGTTGCGAAACACGAAATTAAAGTCGCTGCTAAAAAAGTAAAGACTGTAAAGTTAGACCAATCTGTTAACCAGAGTCCTTCTTTCCGTCGTTAATTTTTTGCCCCCAAAGAATTAAAAGCAGCTCGTACCAGGAGCTGCTTTTTTTATATATTCTCTTTTCTAAAGGTAAAGCCGATTTTTACCAATTCCCAAAAAAGATCAGTTTCAGATGCCAGTAAAATTCTTTCAGACTCTTTAAAAGCAAAAGAATGTGCAAAAGCATAAACATAATCCAGCAAATCGATCAATTTGAAGCTTTGCCTGTATTCTGGCCTAACCTCATCGCTATTAGCAAAACATACATTTTCTGATTTTTGTTCTTCCAAAAACAACAATCCTAAATGATCTGAAAACCGTTTTATTACATCTTTATTCACAGTTATCATTTTAGAATCTAATTTTCGTAATATTTCATTAAGATTGAAAGACAGGTTTGTATCTATACTTTTTATTTTTTGAATACAAAGCTCCAGATTCGCATTATTAGAAAATACAATCTTAGTTTTTTCGCGTTGCAAAGCCTCTATTTTGTCTAAATATTCCTGTATTGTCATCTTGAAAAGCCTTAAGTGATATAAATTTAAATGATATTTTTTTATAAATAAAAATATCATTTAAAAATCGTTTTTCTATTTATATAAAAATCATAAAACACACGTAATCAATTACTTTAAAGAATAAAATATAATCGATAAAATCAAAAAAACATCGTTAAAAAGCAACTCATATCATTGATTTCCATATATTTGTACATCAAAAATTGCATTAGCATATAATAAAAACAAAATTTTAAAGTTTATAATTGCTTAAAGCTGTTTTTTACAGTAAAAAAAGATTCTCAAAAACAATTATGAATACGATTAAATACCACAACCCAAACTAAAACCTATGCAGAAAAAACTAGCTATTTTAGTCCCGTTAATCGTATTTTCCTTTCGTGCTGTTGCGCAAAAGGAAACCTTTTATAAAACTGACAAAGTCGGCGAAAAGTACGCGTATGTTGATGTCATAAGAACTTACGAAAAAGTTGCTGCAAAGGGTTACAAATCTATTGACTTATTCCAAAAGCTAGGAAATTCTTCTTATTCTAATTGCGAACTAGAAAAAGCTGCCGAATGGTATCGCGAACTTTTCGCCCTAACCACAGATTTAGATCCCGTTTATTATTACCGCTACGCAGAATCGTTACGTTTTATTTCTGAAAATGCAAAAGCCGATGCGCTTATCGAAAAATTAAAACGTAAACCTAAAAGTGCTATAAAAAGTAAAGTTTGATAGAACTTGAATAGATATAAAAAAAACCTCTCATTTCTGGGAGGTTTTTTAAAAATTTAATAGCTACGCTAAAGTAATCTATTTTTTTATTATTTTCTTTGAAATTAAAGCTCCATTAACTTTTGCCTTCAACAAATAGGCCCCTTGGCTTAATTTCGAAATATCAATTTTATCATTTAAACCCAATTCCTCACCCATTATCAATCTTCCATTCAAATCGAAAATTTGAAAACTTTCAACCTCTTCTTCATTTTCAGCCTTTACATTTATAAAATCGCTCGATGGATTTGGATAGAAAGTTAAAGCCGATTTATTTTCCCTTAATGGAATGCTTAAGTTATTACCATATTTCCAAAATATATTATCTTTTGCATAGTAGAAATCATTATTAAAAGAAACAAAATTTAGCACATTATCTAACGCACTAATTTGCTGTAGAGAATTTAGTTTGGAATCAAAAATATATCCTTTCGTAAATCGTTTTTCATCTATCGATGCTATATAATATTGATTATCATTAATCTTACCAAAAGTAGAAGAATCCATCATATCAATAAACATGAAAGGTTTAGGTATACCATTTGACAATTCTCCCAAATTTGTTTCTGTAAAATTTACAAGATTTAATGACATTAAAGATGCACCTCCTGTTTCATTTGCTGAAGAAAAAAGTAGTGAATTAGCCGTTTTTGTAAAATTAGATGGAGGAAAATAATGCGTACTAGTTTTGCTGTAAATTTCTCCTACTTTGCTATTAACTGAATCAAATTTCCATATAGACAATTTATTTAAATCAGCAGAAAAAAACATAAAATATAAATTATTTCCTGCTTCAATAACACTGCTATGCGACACTAAATTGATTTGTGCTCTCCAAACTTCCCCTATCGTTTTTGTATTTACAAATGTTCCATCTGTTTCATGTAAATAATACCTACTAACAAAATACAATTTACCATTATGCTCTATATATTGCGATAGTCCAGATGTACCTCCACTATCAGATCCATTTCCATCTATTTCATCAGTTATCGAAAATGTTCCCGCTGAAGTACCATCACTTCTCCATACTTTAGAATTATTTGTACCTTGAGGCTGAAAAGTAAATATAAAAGTAGAATTGCATTTGCCTTCAAAAGTTGGTGTATTCCAAATAGGTAAATTATCTTTAACTAATACTGTTCCTGCTGTTGTTCCATCAGTTTTCCAAACTTGCAATTTATAATCATCTTCCTTGATTAAGAAATAAATCAAATTTCCCACAGCCGTAAGCTTTCTAGTCCTACCATTAATAAAACTTGTTACTTTTACAGTACCAGCTTCAGTTCCATCTGTTTTCCATATTTCTCCAGCCGAATTTTCGTCTTTTGCTATAAAATATAAATTATTATTAATTTCGGCACTTCGTGTCAGCGTCCATGCAACTGAAGATTCTGTACCTGGGTATATATCTTTTATTAGTTTTGTATTTGAAGTCGTGCCATCACTTAGCCATATTTCACGGCCAGTATCAGACGTACTTGCTTCGAATATCAGCTTATTATTAATTTTTTGAAAACCTCCCGCATAACTTGAAAAATCATATATTTTTTGTTGGGCATTGGCCTTTACAATTACAAATGCGAAAAAAATTAGAAGTAATTTTATTTTCATATGGTAAACTGATTTGATTTATAGAAATGTAAATATATACTTTTATAAAAAACAGACTACAGAAAAAACATAAAACAAATCGCCCAAATTAAAGTTTTAAATTATTTCGAACTCGGCTGTCTTATTACTGATATGCTAAAACTCTGCATTCTAGCGCTAGAAAACGATATGCATAATCCAGAAAAGAAAAAATCGGATTCTATAAATGTTGGTCTAGTTCTGGAAACGGTTCTTTCTATTTTCCCTTTGGATGAAATGGAGTTTTTAGGGTATGTTGGGGAGGTTGTTGAATAGCTATATTTCAAACCGTGATTAAATGTCACGGTTTGAAACTCATATTCCTTTTTATATACAATTAACGCACGATCTTATCATTTCGACGGAGGAGAAATCTTCGCGAGAAACTCTACAATATCTTAAAACTTCTCTTAGTGGTTTCAATTCTCTACGATTTTTATCAAAAAAACATTCCCAAAAGAATAGGCATTAATTCCTTTGGTTGTACACTAGTAAGTTTTTTACTTTTTATATTATCCTTGGATTATACAACCTATTTTTACAAAATTAAATTTTTGTATTTCTTTAATTTTAAATTAACTTTAACTGTTTAGCTATATCCTGTATAAATTTCGCCATTGGCCGTTTATGAATGTCTTTTTCATCTAAATAATTACCAACTAATAGTCGTTCGATCATAGGTGATTTGTCATGATAAAGTTTTTCTAATGATCTTCTTAAAGAATCAGTATATGCTCTATTATAAATCATTGATTTTAAAACTATTTCTTCCGCTATATCTTTTTGAGTATTATATATACCTTCAACTGCAAGCACATTATTAAAATCACTAATACCATCATTAAATATTATTTTTAACTCTGAATCAATTCCGTTGACTCTATATTTCAATAAAGATTTTTTATCTAGTAAAAACTTAAAATCAGATTTATTATAATCTTTAAAACTATCCGAATATAATTTAAATTTTAATGTTTTTGTGCTCTTGCTATTGTTACAAGATCCACAAACAGGATAAAGATTATAAAAAGAAATACTAAAACAAGGATAATCTGACTTAGATAGAAAATGGTCAATTTGAAACTTAGCACACTTAATACCATCAACTTTTCTAACAGTTAATGCATATTGAGAATTACAATAAACGCAGGATCTAATTCCTATTTTTTCAAAATAGTCTGGATAAAAATTATCTCGTAAAATTTTATATCCTAAAATATCAATCAACTTATTTCTAAAAGCTTTATGAGAATCCATTCTCATTGTATTTACTGGAATAATAGCGTCAAATGCCTTCTTGAATTTTTCTAGTTCAAGGCTATTTGCTCTAACAATTTTTTCAAAATTACTATGTAAATAGTATAAATAATTAATTTGATTTAAATTCAGTTTCTTTTTTCCAATAAATAAATTTATTATTGGTAATGGACTAATCAAAAACTTAGATAACGAAGCCCTTCTTGATATAATTAAATTGTCTATATCTATTTTATTATCTATGAAAATATTTTCTATTATTTGGCTATTAATTGAAATCATTGTTTTTTGATTTTATTATATTTTGTAATCGCTCAATTTCTTGCTCTAATTGTTGAACATCTACATTTTCTTCAATATAAAACGATCTTAAAAATAATTCTCTTAATTCGGCTCTGATAAGGGGTTCACCTATTAATTCAATAAACTCTTTTGCTGTATTTAATGTCCAAATATTATTAGGATTCTCATCCTCCGTAATAAAATCAATGACAGAGTTTATCCTATCTTTTACAAATTCCCCCATGAAGCCATTTTTTAAAAAAAAGTCATTTGCTAAAATATCATTGATATTTGCTCCAAAAGTTTGTTCATTGATTTTTTTTAACTGTATCTCTCCATTTTTTAATTTTAAAATATTTGAAGAAGGTATATCAGATAAAATGAAAGGTGAATGTGAAGAAAAAAGAATATTAATACCTTCTATTTTATCTAAATACAATTTTTCTAATGATTTCAAAAGTTCATTTATAAATCTTTTTTGATATTCTGGATGGAAATATAATTCAATTTCATCGTATAGAATATTAATATATTTATAAGAAATTCTATTAACAGAACTTGAATAAACTGATTGTAAATTGTTAATATGATAAACAACTGATTGAATTGAATGAATTAATTGTTGTTCACCTGAACTCAGAGTATTAAAACTAATTTCTTTATCTTTTCCATTAGATAAAAAAATTTCAAAATTAAAAATAGGTGGTGGCAAATTCTTAATTATATCCTCTGACTTTGGATTTCCCATCCATTCAATTAGTTCTTTCAAAGAAAAATCAATATAATCCTCTTGAATGTTAAAAAGTTTTTTTGAATATGACTTAATCTTATTATGCTGTAAAAAATTTATGGCTTGATGCAACTTAAAAGTTATATGGCTTCCGTCTTTAAATAATTTATCAATAATTTTTTCATTGAATAAAGTATCATTTGGGTGATAATCACCTTCATACCCCACATAAGTATTTAAGATTTTATCAAATTTATCAACAATATAATTACTAATAAGATCAAAATAGTCTCTATTAGATTTCTTGACTGACCTTATCTCTTCAATATTTAAAAAATATAATAAAAGATCTTTAACTAGGTTGTGATCGCGTTCAATTTCAATATCTTCTTGATTTTTTTTCTTTTGTTCTTTTATTTTAGTTTCATTTAAACTAAATCTTATAAATGAGATATTGAAATTTTCTGAAATATAAATAGGTTTATCATCTTTCAAATTATTTTGTTCTATTAAAATATTAGATAACAAACGATATTTAGCAAATTTCATTTCTTTATTTATATCATAATTGCCTTTATCTCTCATCGGATTAATAACAATAGGAGTTTGATAACCATCATTTTTATGAAATAAAGAGTTTATCCAATCTCCAAGAAAATTTGAATTTAGAGAATACTGAGAATAGTTAATTGAGATAGTATAAAAGAAATATTTAGTTATATCAATAGAATTATCAATAATTTTATCAATCTTTAAATCCCTTACTATAGAAATAATTTCATGATTAGTTTCAATTAAATTACTATTTACCAAATAAATATCACATACAGGAATGTTTGTTTTTTGATTAATCCCAGCTATTTTGATTTTAAATATTGTATTTGATATTTGATAATAAATTTCTACAAATAAAGCATTTTGAATCGTATTAATTTCATTCTCTTTATCTATTAGACTTCTAATTTTCTCTTCGTAATTACTTTTCTTTCTAATTATTTTTTTTTCTTTTTTTAAATATTTTTTAAAATAATTTTTTACATGATCAAAATCGACATCGTAAGTTAAAAAATTTTTAAACTTTTCTAACTCTGAAGAAATTTCGTCTTGCTCCAGAGTTTTTTCTCTTCGTCTATTTATAATATTTAAATTTTCAGTAATTTCTTTAACAGCTTTAGGTATACTTTCTAAATTTGGAAAAAGAATATCACGATTAACAGATAGTAGATAAATTGTTATAAAAACTAATTCTGTTAGAGCGCTCTTTCCAGAACCATTTTTTCCTACAATCGCTGAAATATTAACATTATGTCTTTTACCATCGGCTGTTGTAATGTTATATAAATCTTCAGGAACAGATTTACTATATTTTATTTTTGAAGTTTCAGTATTACCAGCAACTTTCTCATTACTTTCAGAGAGAAATTCGTAATCATTGTAAAAAGAATAAACTTCTCCCAAATGTAAATTCTTAGAATATAGTTTATTACAATTTTCAAGAGGTCGAATAGCAAGTAATTTAAAAGTTTCCATAATTATATAGTAATATTTTTTGTCTTAAAGATTAATTCAATTAGGTAGAGATATTTAACAAAGTATTTCCTTGCAGCTAATATATAGAATCATAATTGCATAAAATTGAGGAAAACCATAAAGTGCCATACAAAAAACCTCCCAGTCATCCTGAGAGGTTTTTCCATAAATTATAAAACAGCAAATAATTACATATTCCTTCTATACTGCCCACCAACTTCAAACAAAGCCGAAGTAATCTGCCCTAACGAACAAACTTTTGTAGCTTCCATTAAATAATCGAATAAGTTTTCGTTTTTAATTGCGGCTTCTTGTAACTGGCTTAAATGCTCGTTTACTTTTGCTTCGTGGAAATTATGCAGGTTGTCCAGCATCGTAATCTGGTATTGTTTTTCTTCTTCTGTGGCACGAATTACTTCAGCCGGAATTACCGTTGGCGAACCTTTTGAACTCAAGAATGTATTTACACCAACAATTGGGAAATCTCCATTGTGTTTTAAGGTTTCGTAATACAAACTTTCTTCCTGAATTTTAGAACGCTGATACATCGTTTCCATTGCGCCTAGAACTCCGCCTCTTTCCGTAATTCTGTCGAATTCTTGTAAAACGGCTTCTTCAACCAAATCGGTTAATTCTTCGATGATAAATGAACCTTGAATTGGGTTTTCGTTTTTCGCTAAACCTAATTCTTTATTGATAATCAACTGAATTGCCATGGCACGACGAACCGATTCTTCTGTTGGTGTTGTAATTGCTTCGTCGTAAGCATTGGTGTGCAATGAATTACAGTTATCGTAAATCGCATACAAAGCTTGCAAAGTGGTCCTAATATCATTGAAATCAATTTCTTGCGCATGTAACGAACGTCCAGAAGTCTGAATATGGTATTTCAGCATTTGTGCTCTTTCGTTGGCTCCGTATTTCAATTTCATGGCTTTTGCCCAAATCTTACGCGCCACACGACCAATTACTGAATATTCTGGATCTACTCCATTCGAGAAAAAGAACGATAAGTTTGGTCCAAAATCGTTGATGTTCATGCCACGGCTCAAATAATATTCCACGTAAGTGAAACCATTTGAAAGCGTAAACGCCAATTGCGTAATTGGATTCGCTCCCGCCTCGGCAATGTGATATCCTGAAATCGAAACCGAATAGAAATTACGAACGTTTTTAGTAATAAAATATTCCTGAACGTCTCCCATTAATCGAAGCGCAAATTCAGTTGAAAAAATACAAGTATTCTGCGCCTGATCTTCTTTTAAAATATCCGCTTGAACCGTTCCACGAACTTGAGCTAACGTTTTTACTTTTATTTCATTGTAAACATCCAAAGGCAAAACCTGATCTCCCGTAACGCCCAAAAGCATTAATCCCAAACCGTTGTTTCCTGCTGGAAGTTCGCCTTGGTATTTCGGTCTTTCGATTCCTTTGTCTTTATATAATTTGTTGATTTTTGCTTCAACTTCTTTTTCTAAACCATTTTCTTTAATGTAAATCTCGCATTGCTGATCGATCGCCGCATTCATAAAGAAACCTAAAAGCATTGGCGCAGGTCCGTTGATAGTCATACTTACCGAAGTCAAAGCATGAACCAAATCGAAACCTGAATATAGTTTTTTAGCATCATCTAAACAGCAGATTGAAACTCCTGCATTTCCAATTTTTCCGTAAATATCCGGACGCAAATCTGGATCGTTTCCGTATAAAGTTACACTGTCAAAAGCCGTAGAAAGACGTTTTGCAGGCATTCCCGCGCTTACATAATGAAAACGTTTGTTGGTTCTTTCTGGTCCGCCCTCGCCCGCAAACATTCTCGACGGATCTTCGCCTTCACGTTTAAAAGGATACAATCCAGAAGCGAAAGGAAATTCTCCAGGAACATTTTCCTGTAAATTCCAACGTAAAATATCGCCCCAACCTTCATATTTAGGCAAAGCAATTTTTGGGATTTGCAAATGTGACAAACTCTCAGAATGTGTCGCGATTTTGATTTCTTTATCACGAACCTTAAAGCTGTAAACTGGATTTTTGTATTTCGCTACTTTATCAGCCCAATTCAGGATAATTTCCCAATTGTATGGATCTAAATCCATTTTTACTTTATCAAATTGATTCAGTAAAAGATTTAAGAAGATTCTATTTTCGTCGTGTTCTGCGATTCCGCTTGGTAAAACAGTTGAATCGTCGATTCCTGCTTTTGTAATTTGAGGAATTTTTCCAGAAACCGATTCTATCGTTTTAAAGATTCCGTATAATTTCTGAGCAACTTTTTGCTGAGAAATCGCAACCTCATCATAACTTCTGTTATTCTCGGCTATTTCAGATAGATAACGTGTTCTGTGTGGCGGAATCACGAATATTTTCTCGCTCATTTCTTTAGTGATTTGAAAAGTCGATTTCAAGTCTGAATTCGTTTTTTCAGCCACTTTATCCATGATCGCTTTATAAAGCGTGTTCATTCCCGGATCGTTGAACTGCGAAGCAATTGTACCGAAAACTGGCATTTCATCAGGATTTTTATCCCAAAGATTATGGTTTCTCTGATATTGTTTTTTTACATCGCGTAAAGCGTCTAAAGCACCACGTTTATCAAATTTGTTTAAAGCCACTAAATCGGCGAAATCAAGCATGTCGATTTTCTCTAATTGCGTTGCCGCTCCAAATTCTGGTGTCATTACATATAAAGAAACGTCTGAATGATCCATAATTTCGGTATCAGACTGTCCGATTCCTGAGGTTTCCAAAATAATCAAATCGTATTTTGCTGCTTTCAAAACCTGAATCGCTTCGGCTACATATTTAGACAAAGCCAAATTCGACTGACGTGTTGCCAGCGAACGCATATAAACTCTCGGATTATTAATTGCATTCATACGGATTCTGTCTCCTAAAAGCGCTCCTCCGGTTTTTCTTTTCGAAGGATCGACAGAAACCAATCCGATTGTTTTTTCTGGAAAATCAATTAAAAATCGGCGAACCAATTCGTCCACCAAAGAAGATTTTCCTGCACCTCCCGTTCCAGTAATTCCCAAAACTGGAATTTTAGAAGTGGCGTTACTATCGTGAATTTTATCAAAAACAGGTTTTGCAATTTCTGGGAAATTCTCTGCTGCTGAAATCAAACGTGCAATTGCAGTTGGAACTTTATTTTCGATGTGATCAATTTCTCCGTTTAATTTATCTCCAATAGGAAAATCAGCACGTTGCACCAAATCATTAATCATTCCTTGAAGTCCTAAAGAACGTCCATCATCTGGAGAATAAATTCTCGTAATACCATATTCGTGCAATTCTGAAATTTCACTTGGAAGAATTACACCTCCGCCACCACCGAAGATTTTAATGTGCCCTGCTCCTTTTTCTTTAAGCAAGTCATACATATATTTAAAGTATTCATTGTGCCCGCCTTGATAAGATGTCATTGCAATCGCATTAGCATCTTCTTGAATTGCGGTATTTACCACTTCTTCAACACTTCTGTCATGGCCAAGGTGAATCACCTCAACGCCCGTAGACTGTATTATACGACGCATGATATTGATGGCAGCATCATGTCCGTCAAAAAGCGAAGCAGCAGTAACAATTCTTACTTTATTTTTAGGAATATATGGTATTTGTTGTTCCATTTTATGAATATGATAATTTTAAGCGACCAATGTACAAAATATTTTAATATTTGATTAATGTTCTAGCTTTATGTTAACAAAAATAAATCGATTTCGTGACCTCTTGAGCCGATATTTAAGCTAAGTAACTGATATTGTTAAAGAAAGCTTAATAACATGGCAATTTCGCAACATTTAAATAAAATATGAAAACGTGTTTGAAACACTCCTAAAGTAATTTAGCATTGTAGAAAAGCCCCAAATTTTTACCAACGACTTACGTAGAAAAGTAGTAACGTAAAAATTAAAAAAATGAAAACATTTTATTCATTCACCGTAATTTTAGGTTTGAGTTTTTTTGTATTTTCTTTTAATAAGATTGAAAACAATAAACTTACATATAAAGCTTCAAACCATTTAACTGTTTACAACAACAACCAAAATGATGTAGACAAAATTTCGAACGACTTCTTTAAAAGATATTCGGATTTAAAAAAATATAAATCAGATGTCATGTCGTTATACAAAAACAGAACGCTAGGATCAATTTGGTTTGATGAGCAAGAAATCAATGAATTCGGATCTGTTTTGTATGAAAAAGCAAAAAAAACAAATGATTTGGTAATTCCTTATCAAAAAGAAATTGACCAATTATTTAGTTCTTCATCAGACAAAAGTGCTCTTTCTCAAACTGATGCAGATATGCTTTTAAGTTCTTTGTATGTCGTATACACTAAAAAAAGCAATGCTGACAAGAAAAGACTAGCTTATGATGTAATGCTAAAAGATTTCTTAAACTACAGTACGCTAGAAGAAAATACCGCTACTGTTGATGCGAATGCAAAAGTAGAATATGATCAATATTACAAATTGCAAGACGTTCTTAAAAAATACAAAAGATTAGAAAAATCTAGCAAATGGAAACCAATCGTTCCAGCAGAAACTCCTTACCAAGATCTTCGTCCAGATGCGGTTTCGAGTACGATTGCTCAAGTTAGAACTCGTTTATATTTGTTAGGTGATTTAAAAAGCGATTCTAAAAGCGATGTTTATGATCGTGAATTGATGGATGCTGTAATGAAATATAAAGTTCGTAATGGTTTTAAACCTAATTATATTTTAGCAGAAGATCATATTAAAGAAATGAATATTCCGATTGAAGATAAGGTTGCGACTTTAAAACTAAACATGGAAAGATGCCGTGAAATTTCGGCTCAAATTGCCGCTAGCGATGAGTATGTTTTGGTAAATGTTCCTTCTTACGAATTGATTTATGTGAAAGACGGAAAAATTCAATTGACTTCACCTGTATTTGTTGGAGCGCCTTTAACTAAAACAACCATTTTTAATGGCGAAATTGACAGAATCGTTTTTAGTCCGTATTGGACAGTACCTCAAAGCATTGTACAAAACGAGTTAAAATCTAAAATCGCTGCAGATCCAAATTATCTTGCAGAGAAAAATATGGAAATGATTAACGGCCAAGTAAGACAAAAACCAGGACCAGACAACTCTTTAGGATTAGTAAAATTTATGTTTCCGAATAAAGAGGATATTTATATGCACGATACGCCATCTAAAACTTTGTTCGATTTTGAAAAAAGAACTTTCAGCCACGGTTGTATTAATGTAAAAATGGCTAAAGAATTAGCCGTTGCGATGCTGAAAGATTATCCTGAATGGAATCAAGCCAAAATTGACAAAG